>JAFTIV010000163.1 GCA_017456685.1 Clostridia bacterium
CTGAAATACCCCCCGTTTTCACGGGGGGATTTTTATTTATTCCTCGTCGTGGTCAATGGCGCTAAGCCTTGCTTGGAAAACGCTCTCAACCTTGTCAAGCTCCTTGCCCTCAACGGACACAAAGCTCTCGTTTTTCTTGCCTGCATTTACCTTCTTGAGAACATAATATTCCGTGCAAACAGGAACAATGGCAACATAAGCCTCACCATCAACGCTAACCTCGTCAATAAGCTCGTAAAGAGTGTCAACTCCATTCTCGTCAGTTAAGGTAATGTAATTTTTCTTGCTCATAATCAAACCTCTTTTCCCAAAATGCTTATAAATATTCTAACATATATTTTCCTTAGTGTCAATGCTTGAAAACAAAAGAAAATTGTGCTAAAATAAAACTAATAAGCACCAAAGGAGAAAAATATGAGCAATTTAGAGCTTTTAAACGCATCTTGTGCCGATGTTTGCTCGGATGCAATAGTTAATGCTGCAAATAAATGGCTTCGCGCAGGCGGTGGAATTTGCGGGGTGATTTTTAGAAAGGCAGGGCAGAGGGAGCTTGCTGACGCTTGTTCAAAATACAAGACCCCTCTTGCGGACGGAGATGCTGTAATTACCCCTGCGTTTGGGTTAGCTACCGCTAAAAGTATCATTCACGCGGTTGGACCAAATTTTGAAATTACCCCCGATGCCTTCGATGCACTTTTTATGGCATACTATAATTCACTCTGTGTTCTTAAGGAGAATGGTTTGCATAGCATCTCATTCCCGCTTATAAGCTCGGGTATATTTGGCGGCTCACTCGCTGAGCCTGCTAAGGAGTCGGCAAGGCAGTGCTACCTTGCATATGAAAAATTCGTCGAGGATTACCCTGACTATCAAATATTTGTAAGGCTCTGTGCCTTTAGAACGGACGAAATGTCACAGGCGAAAGATGCCCTTGACGAGCTAAGAAGCTAAAACAAATTAAGGAGAGATATATGAAAAAAAGAAAAGACAGCTTTTGGGGCTTGCACTTTGATTTTCACGCAAAGCCAGAGGACGGCGTGCTGGGCGCGAGCTTAACCGAAGAGAGTATAAGAAAAATATGTCAGCTATTAAAGCCTGATTTCATTCAAATTGATTGCAAGGGGCATCCGGGCTGGACCTCTTATCCCTCAAAGCTTGGAAACGCAGTGCCAGAGTTCGCACAAGACACTTTAAGGCTTTGGAGAAGGGTAACAAGAGAGGAAAATGTAGCACTCTATATGCACTATTCAGGTGTGTATGATGTTAAATACTGTAGTGAGCATCCAGAGCAGAAGGTCTTGATGGCTAATGGATATTATCATTTTGGCTCAACAAGGCTAAACGGCTCGTATGCTGACGATTTGCTCATTCCTCAGCTTATGGAGATTGCAGGGGAATACGAGGTTGACGGAGCATGGATAGATGGCGAGTGCTGGATGGCACTTGCGGACTTTAAAAAAGAAACCCTTGACGCCTTCGAAAAGGAAACAGGCATAAGCCTTAATGGCAAAGCTCCTGCCACAAAAGACGACGATTACTATTATGAATACAGAGATTACAATCGCGAGCTTTTTAAGAGATATTTAAGCCATTATATAGATACGGTTCACGAAAAATATCCCGATTTTGAAATTTGCTCGAACTGGGCATTTAGTGACCATATGCCCGAGGCAGTGTCTGTAAATGTCGATTTTCTCTCAGGAGATTTGAACCCGATAAACTCCTTTAACTCCGCACGCTATGCCGCTCGCGCGCTTGCTCAGCAGGAGGGCTATGCATGGGATTTAATGTCTTGGAACTTTAGAACCGCTGTCGGCGCTCACTCGGCATATGTTGCTAAGCATGTAAACCAGCTAAAGCAGGAGGCATCCGCGGTTATCGCAGTGGGCGGAGCATATCAGGACTATGTGCCTCAAAACAGAGACGGCTCTCCAAAAATGTGGGAGGTTAAAAATCTCAAGGAGCTATCAAGCTTTGTGCTTGAGAGAAAGCCATTTTGCCACAGAGGAAAGCAAATTCATCAGGTGGCACTTTTGCTCTCCACCTATGATAGATATATCGAGGCAGAGCACCTTTATTCACGCACAGGCTTCGAGAGAACTATGGGGCTTTCCTCGCTTCTTTGCGATATAGGCGAGTCACTTGAAATCGTAAGCGAGCATACACTAAAAAAATCAATAAACGAGTACAAAATGATTGTAATTCCCGAGCTTTATAGCGGTCTTGAAAGTGAAACGATAGAAAGCCTTTTAGCCTATGCTAAAAACGGCGGAGCCTTAGTCTTGGCGGGTAAAAATACCTGTTCAATTTTCGCAAGCGCGGGCGCACCCTTTGATTGCAAAAGACAACAGGAATTTGTAGGCATACCAGTAGAAAAGAGCGAGGACGGACATAATAATTCCTCTAATGATAAGTATTTGCCATATTGCTTTACGATGGATAAGGCTACCTATGGTGCTTTATTCTCGCCTTGTGAGATAGTCGCAAGCGGAGAGGTGAACGCTCTTTTCTCGATAAATCCAACCACTCCCTTGGCTAATTTGGCGGTTACTGTGCCATATGGAAGCGGAAAAATCACAGCAATAGGCTTCGATATAGGCTCTCAATATTTGAACGGAGCACAGTTTATGCACAGGGAGCTAATGAGAAAAATATCAAATAGCCTCTACGAGCCAATTGTCAAAATCGACTCCGCCCTTGGCAGACTTGAAATTGTTGCTCTAAATAAGGACGAAAAAACGATGATACAGCTTGTCAATGCAGGAGGCTCGCACGCAGATGGCGCATCCGCCACGGATGACTATATCCCACCCGTGCTTGATGTCAAGCTTACACTCTCGTTGTCAAGCACCCCCAAAAAGCTCATCCTTCAGCCCGAGGGCAAGGAGCTACCCTTCACCCTTACCCCCAACGGCAAAATATCGGTCTCAATTCCTCGCATAGACCTTCATAGCATAATCGAAATAAAAAAGGAGAGTTTATGAAGATTGTAATTATTGGCGGAGTTGCTGGTGGAGCAACTGCTGCGGCAAGAATAAGAAGATTAGACGAGAATGCGGAGATTATCATTTTTGAGCGCTCGGGTTATATTTCATATGCAAACTGTGGCTTGCCATATTATATCGGTGGCGTTATTGAGGACAAAGAGGATTTGACACTTCAAACGCCCGAGGGCTTTTATAGGCGATTTAGAATCAAAGCCAAGGTAAACCACGAGGTAACCGATATTGACACAAAAAACAAAACCGTTTTCGTAACCGACCTAAAAACAGGAGCGAGCTTCACGGAAAGCTATGACAAGCTTATTTTATCCCCTGGTGCAAAGCCTATTTTACCCGATTTC
>JAFTIV010000164.1 GCA_017456685.1 Clostridia bacterium
ACCCTTGCTACTGTATTCTTCTCTTCCATAGGCTCCTCCTTTATGATTTTAAAAAGTTAAAAGGGTAAGCAGCATAAACTACTTACCCGATCTACCAAATTATTTACCGCCGTTAAGACGCTTCTTAAACTTGTCAACACGTCCGCCTGCATCAACGAATTTCTGCTTTCCAGTAAAGAAAGGATGGCACTTAGCACAAATTTCAACTGAGATATCACCTTTAGTTGTCTTAGTAACTACAGTGTTACCGCAAGCACATTTGATTGTTGCTTCCTTGTACTCTGGATGAAGTCCTGCTTTCATTATTTTCACCTCTTTGCATATAGTTCTGTAATTTTTCGATTTATTATACTACACATTAACATCAAAAGTCAATAGTTTTTTCAAATATTTTTAAATTTTTGTTTCTATTTCTTTTTTCAGTCGCCTAATTATCTTTTTTTCAAGCCTTGAAATGTAGGATTGAGAGATGCCAAGCTTATCTGCAACCTCCTTTTGAGTAAGCTCTCTTCCTCCCCAAAAGCCATATCTTAAGTTGATTATAACCTGTTCTCTTTTGCTTAGCTTTGACAAGGCATCGGCAATAATTTTCTTATCCTCTCTTTGCTCTATGCCCTTGTAAACGAGGTCATCCTCTGTTCCTAATACATCCGATAAAAGAAGCTCATTTCCGTCCCAATCGGTGTTTAACGGCTCATCTATCGAAATTTCTATATGCTTATTACTACTTTTTCGAATATACATTAAAATTTCATTTTCTATACAGCGTGAGGCGTATGTAGCAAGCTTTATGTTTTTGTCAGCCTTATATGTGTTTATAGCCTTAACAAGACCTATTGTTCCAATTGAAATCAAATCCTCAAGCCCTGTGCCTGTGCTTTCAAATTTTTTTGCTATATACACAACAAGCCTTAAATTATGCTCTATCAATATTGATGCCTTTTGTGGGTCGTTCTCCAGCTGAGCAATAATTTCAGCCTCCATCTCTGGATCAAGCGGAGGCGGTAGGGTTTCGGGTCCATTTATGTAAAATACTTCCTTTTTTGCAAAAAGGTGCGCAAAAAATTTTCTTATTAACTGTAAAAGTCTCATTTTTCCTCCAAATTATACAAGTGACATGGGAATACATGCCTCATAGCCCGCAAAATCGTTTGTTGAAACAGGTGCTACTATTGCCGTTCTCTCTATGCCCTCAATTTTTATTGAGCTTGGTACTACCCCCTTTATCATTCCTTTTCCACCAACACTTGAAAATGGTATATACCTTTTATAAATATCGTCTATTTTACAAATTTCCTTGCCAAGCTGGCTTTTTTCCGTAACAAGAATAACGCATTTTCCAGAAATGGGCTCTGTTAAAAGATTTCCAGAGTCACAAAGGCCTTTAATTTCGAAGCATTTTTCGTTGATTGTTGCGCTAAGTCTAACCTCTTTTATCTCCTTTTCACTTGTGAAAAATTTTCCTAAAATTATTGAGATTAAAACTGCCAGGGCTACAACAATAAAAAATCGAGCGCCCGTATAAGCTTGTGTATATGAATAATTTTTTATGTACTCTGCAAGTATTTTATTTAAAAAGGAATATAAAATGCTCATAAATCCGCCAAGACACGCACTTGTTCCCCAATAAATTATATAAAGAGCCGTTAAGCGTTTTATACTTTTTTCGTAAAATGCGATCATACACATAAGAAACGATACAAAAACACCAATTATCGCTGATAGCACGGCATTCATAGGCAAAACTACGGCAAATACACCATATATCCCTCCTATTCCAGCTGACACAAGCATTCTTTTTTTGTGAGGTCTTCTACGCATCACCGCAGATGTTATGAAGAGCGAGATTAAATCCATACTAAAATTTATCGCAAGCAGAATATCCGCGTAAATTTTCACTTTTTTCTCCTATACTGATGCGAATTTTATTTGTTATATAATGATTATAGCTCATTCATCAAAAAAGTCTTGTCGTATTTTGGCAGAGAGAAAATTATTTTCAACGACAAAATATGAGCATTTAATTATCTCTTGCAATTCAATAGATTTAATGCTATACTATTAAATAATGAATGCTTTAAATATGACATTTTTATATTTTTCTTGTCAATGGAATAATAATTATATTAAGGAGAATTTTAATGTTTGGACCTCCTCCGCGCTTTAATGGTCGCACAAGGACCGAAAAGCCAAAATCTTTAAGACAATACCCTGCTTATATTTGTAAGCAAATCGGTGGTTTTTTCGCACGTTATGCATACATATTTAAGCTTGTATGGGAAACTAATCCGCTTATTTTGTTTGCAATGGCGTTTTCCTCTATTTTCAATGGAGTTACGCCTGTTTTGGGCGCATTTATCTCTGCTCAGCTTATAAATGCCCTTGTTACAGTCTTTCAAGGACAGAGTGCAAATATTGAATTTTGGATTATTCTTCAGTTTGCTTATTTTCTAATTCAAGGCGTTGTTTCAACTGTATATAATGCAATTATAAAGATTTTAAGCGAAAAGGTAGTTAATCATATCAAGGTTAAGATTATCACCAAATCAAAGGAAATAGATCTTGCTCAATTTGACCTTCCCGAATTTTACGAAAAATTCGAAAATGCATGTCGCGAGGCAAGCTTTAGACCTGTCCAAATTCTTAGCTCTACCTTTACTATGCTTAGCAATCTTATAAGTGCAATTTCATTTATTGCAGTGTTGGCTGCGTTTAGCCCCTTTGCGCCTATTGCCATAATTCTTTTAGCTCTTCCAGCCGCTATTATTCGTTTTATTTATGGAAGAAAAAACTTTCTATATATGCGTCGTCACTCAAAGGATAGGCGCCTTATGGAATATTACTCTGCGGTTGTTACAAACAAGGACCTTGTAAAAGAGGTTAGGCTCTTCAATTTGTCCAATATCTTTGTTGATAAGTTCCAGACAACCTTTGACCGTTATTATAAAGGACTTAAGCGATTGACCGTTCGCGAAACGCTTTGGCATTTACTTATAACTCTTGTTACCGCGTTTGTAAATGCGATTTTATTCCTCGCTATTGCGAAAGAGGTCGGCGCTGGCTCGGGGGATTTAACCGTTGGTCACTTCTCTCTTTATTCGGGTGCGCTAAACTCAATCATTGGCTGTGTTGGTGCTATTGTTTCATCAACAGCAACTATTTACGAGGGCACATTATTCATTGATAATATGATTGCCTTCAATAAGGTTAAGCCACAAATTGTCCCCATTCTTGACGAGCCAAGAGCTGTTGAGAAGCGCGTATCTCATACAATCGAATTTAAAAATGTATATTTTTCTTACCCAGGAATAAAAAAATATGTTCTTAAGAACATAAGCTTCAAGCTTGAGGGCGGTGACACTGCTGTTTTAGTTGGGCTTAATGGTGCAGGTAAAACCACGCTTATAAAGCTCTTAACAAGGCTTTACGATCCAACCGAGGGTGTTATTCTCCTTGATGGCAAGGACATTCGTGAATACGACCTTAACGAGCTTTACTCTCTTTACGGAATTATCTTTCAGGACTTTGGAAAATATGCCGTTCAGGTTAAGGAAAATATTTGCTTTGGAGATGTTTCAAAGCAGGACTTTGAGGCTGATATGCTAAGCTCAGCAAAGCAAAGCGGTGCCGAGGAGTTCATAAAGGACCTTCCCAAGGGCTATGAGACCTATCTTTCGAAGTTCTTCGAGGAGGACGGAGCCGAGCTTTCTATTGGTCAATGGCAAAAGCTTGCGGTTGCAAGAGCTTTTTATGCAGATTCCGACATTCTTATTTTGGACGAGCCTACTGCCTCTCTTGATGCCTTAGCTGAGCAACAAATATTCAATCAATTTGACAGCTTAAGAAAGGATAAAACCACTATATTTGTTTCTCACCGTCTCTCAAGTGCTACAAGAGCAAATATAATTATTGTTCTTGAGCAAGGTGAAATTGTTGAAATGGGAAATCACGCGGAGCTTATGGCTC
>JAFTIV010000165.1 GCA_017456685.1 Clostridia bacterium
ACAATTTTCTGGAATCCGTGAGCAAATCTCCACAAACAAACGAATATGTTGAATATGCAAAGGTGTGTGCTCGTTTTCCGAACCCTTATGATTTCTTCCTTCTTGGTTTTCAACCTGAAAGCGAAAAGGATAAGGCGCTTTTTGAGTATTGCGAAAAATTTGACAAGGTTTCTCTTACAAGCCTTGAGGGTACTAAGGAGGAAATCGATGAGGCGTTTGCAACAGTCGAGCCCGAATTTGTAGAAATCATAAGAGAAGCAGCCGAGAACATTCGCGCCTTTCATAAAAGACAGGTTAGAAATAGCTTTGTAATTAGTGAGCAGGACGGAGTAGTAACAGGACAAAAGGTTATGCCTATTGAAAAGGTAGGACTTTATGTTCCAGGCGGAACCGCTGCATACCCCTCAACCGTGCTTATGGACTCAATTCCAGCCAAAATCGCAGGCTGTGCCGAGATTGTAATGGTGACCCCACCATCTAAAAACGGCAAGGTAAATCCAGTCATTCTCGCAAGCGCAAAGATAGCAGGAGTTGATAGAATTTTCAAGGTGGGCGGAGCGCAGGCTGTTGCAGCCCTTGCATATGGTACACAGAGTATTCCTAAGGTTGATAAAATCGTAGGTCCTGGAAACGCATTCGTTGCTGAGGCAAAGAAGCAGGTTTTCGGCAAGGTTTCTATAGATATGATTGCAGGTCCGTCGGAAATTCTCGTTGTTGCAGATAGTACCTGTAATCCTAAATTTGTCGCTGCCGACCTTCTTTCGCAGGCAGAGCACGATAAAATGGCAAGCGCGGTGCTTGTAACCGATAGCCTTGCCTTTGCAAATCGCGTAAGCGATGAGCTTGAGGCGCAAATTCCCCTTCTTCCAAGGGCTGAGATTGCAAGAGCCTCAATTGATAACAATGGAAAAATCATAGTGGCAGAAAATAACCTTATGCTCGCTATTGATATCGCAAACGAGATAGCACCTGAGCATCTTGAGCTTTGCGTAGATAACCCCTTTGACTACCTTGATAAGATAAAGCACGCAGGCTCTATCTTTATGGGCAAAAATTGCCCAGAGGCGCTTGGCGACTACTTCGCAGGACCAAACCACACCCTTCCAACAAGCGGAACGGCAAGGTTTTCCTCACCCCTTAGCGTTGACGACTTTGTGAAAAAATCACAATTTACCTACTACACTAAGGATGCACTTTCAATGGTAGCTGATAAAATATCCTATTTTGCTAAAAAGGAAGGACTTGATGCACACGCTAAGAGTGCAACGATTCGCTTCGAGGAATAAAAATGAGCAGATTTTTTAGTAATAAATATTCATCTCTTGAGGCATACACCCCAGGTGAACAGCCAAAGGATATGAAATACATAAAGCTGAATACAAACGAGTCTCCGTTCCCGCCCTCTAAGCGCGTAATAGAGCTCGCTCTTGAGGAGGCAAAAAGGCTTCAGCTTTACTCGGACCCCGAATGCACACCACTTGTTGCTAAGGGGGCAGAGCTTTACGGAGTTAAGAAATCGCAAATTCTTTTCACCAACGGCTCAGACGAAATCCTAAATTTCGCCTTTATGGCATTTTGCGACAAGGAGCACCCAATTGTGTTCCCCGATATAACATATGGCTTCTATACGGTCTTTGCCGATTTACACGGAATTCCATATGAGCAAATCCCCCTAAAGGATGATTTTTCAATAGACTATCGTGATTATCTTTCAATAAACAAAAACATCGTTATCGCAAATCCTAACGCGCCAACAGGTCTTGCACTTCCTCTTTCCCAAATTGAGGAAATCGTTAAATCTAATCCCAATAATGTGGTGATAATTGATGAGGCATATGTTGATTTTGGCGCAGAAAGCGCGGTGTCCCTTGTCGATAAATACGATAATCTTATAGTTACACAAACCTTTTCAAAGTCACGCTCGCTTGCAGGCGCGCGCCTTGGCTTTGGTATCGCTTGCGAGGCGCTGATTGCCGATATGAACACAATAAAGTATTCAACCAACCCCTACAATGTCAACAGAATGACAATGATGGCAGGCTATGGCGCTCTTTGTGAGAACGATTATTATATGTCCAATTGTAAGGAGATTGCAAAAAATCGCGATTACACAAAAAAATCACTTGAGGCTCTCGGCTTTGTCGTGCTTGACTCAAGGGCTAACTTCGTATTCGCAAAAAGCAATAAAATTAGCGGAGAGGAGCTTTACCTTAAATTAAAGGAAAGAGGAATACTCATTCGCCACTTTACAAAGGAAAGAATAAAGGACTTTAATCGTATCACCATAGGAACAAAGGAACAAATGGATGCGCTAATTAGTGCAGTAAATGAGATTTTACAATGAGAAGCTTCGAAATAGCTCGTAAAACGGGCGAAACAGATATCACCCTCACCCTTAACCTTGATGGAAGCGGTAAGGCTGAAATTGATACAGGCTGTGGCTTTCTTGACCATATGCTTACCCTTTTTGCAAAGCACGCACACTATGACCTAAGCGTAAAATGTGTAGGTGATACTAATGTTGATTATCACCACACCACCGAGGATATTGCAATTTGCCTTGGAAAGGCGTTTTGTGAGGCTATAGGCGATAAGATGGGCATTTGTCGCTACGGAGATATCATTCTCCCAATGGATGAGGCACTTATTCTTAGCGCGGTTGATATTTCAGGCAGAGCATACCTTGGCTATGCACTTGAAATCCCAGCATATAAGGTTGGCGATTTTGATACAGAGCTTTGTCAGGAGTTCTTTATGGCATTTGTAAGAGAGGCAAAAATTACTCTCCACATAAGACAGCTCGCAGGCGCAAACTCTCACCACATAATCGAGGGTGCCTTTAAGTCCGTAGCAAGGGCTCTTTGCTCAGCTACCGCAATTGACGAAAAGCACGCAAACGAAATTCCCTCAACTAAAGGAGTAATTTGATAAATGATAGCCGTAATAGATTACGGAGTAGGCAATCTCTTTTCCCTTTGCTCCTCGCTTGAGGCAATAGGGGCAAGCACGGTTGTCACAAACGACCCCGAAGTAATAAAAAAAGCAGATAAAATACTCTTGCCAGGCGTTGGCGCCTTTGAGGACGCAATAGGAAAGCTAAGAGACACAGGTCTTGACAAGGTAATAATACAAGAGGTAAAAAACGGAAAGAAAATCCTCGGCATTTGCCTTGGACTGCAATTGCTTTTCGAAAAAAGCTATGAGTACGGAGAGCACGAGGGCTTAGGGCTTCTTAAGGGAAGCGTAGTTCCTATGCAGGGTGTAATCCCACCAGAGCTTAAAATCCCTCACATAGGCTGGAATTCCTTGCACATCACAAGGAAGCACCCAATCTTTAAGTATGTAAACGAGGGCGATTTTGTCTATTTCGTTCACTCATACTATGCAACAGGCTGTGAAGAAAGCCTTCTTGCCGACACAGAGTACGGGGCACACCTTACCGCAGCTGTAGCTCTTGAAAATGTAACAGGAACTCAGTTCCACCCCGAAAAGAGCGGAGATATCGGTCTTGGAATTCTTAGAGGCTTTTGTGAATGGGAGGACGAGAAATGAACATTTTCCCAGCAATAGACCTTTTTGATAAAAAAGCAGTTCGCCTCTTTAAGGGCGATTATAATCAAATGACTGTGTATAGCAATAACCCTATAGAAATCGCACGCGATTTTGAAGCAAAGGGCGCTAAATTTATACATATGGTTGACCTTGAGGGCGCAAAGGACGGAACAACGCCAAACCTTGAAATTGTCGCTCAGGTGGCTAAGGAAACAGGCTTGTTTGTTGAAATAGGCGGTGGAATTCGCTCAATGGAAACTCTTGAAAAATACTTTAGCGCAGGCGTTGACCGTGCAATTCTTGGCACATCTGCTGTTACTGACGAGGAATTTTTGAAGATGGCAGTTAATGCCTATGGCGATAAAATTGCAGTTGGCGCCGATGTAAAGGACGGCTATATCGCGATTAAGGGCTGGCTTGAAAAATCGACACTAACCCTTGATGCGTTTTTTGAAAAAATGCAATCACTTGGTGTAAAAACTATAATTTGTACCGACATTTCAAAGGATGGCGCTATGCGTGGCACTAACCTTAAAATGTATAAGGAGCTTAGCGAAAAATACTCACTTGATATAGTTGCCTCTGGCGGAGTATCTACAATCGACGATGTTATTGAGCTTCGTAAAATGGACCTTTATGGTGCAATTATCGGTAAGGCATATTATATAGGTGCAATAGATCTTGAAAAAGCAATCGAGGTGGCAAAATGATTACAAAAAGAATAATACCCTGCCTCGATGTCAAGGACGGAAGAGTAGTAAAGGGCGTGAATTTTCTTGGACTTGCAGATGTTTCCTCACCTGTAAAGCTTGCAAAATTCTACTCTCAATGTGGCGCGGACGAGCTCGTATTTTACGATATAACTGCATCAGCTGAGGGACGCGCGCTTTTTACCGACATTCTTACCGAGGTGGCTAAAACAATCTTTATTCCACTCACGGTAGGTGGAGGAATAAATACAGTTGACGACTTTGATAGAGTTTTGAAATGTGGAGCTGATAAGGTAAGCGTAAATTCGGGAGCTATAAGAAATCCCGAGCTCATTACCTCAGCCGCTAAAAGATACGGAAATCAATGCGTTGTAATTTCCGCCGATGTCAAAAGAGTAAACGGAGAATTTCGCGTTTTCGCTAAGGGCGGACGCGAGGATACAGGAATGGAGGCAATCTCTTGGATTAAGCGCTGTGTTGATATGGGCGCTGGCGAGGTCGTTGTCAATTCTATCGACACAGATGGCGTTAAAGGAGGCTTCGATATAGAAATGCTAAAGGCGGTAAGAGAGGCTGTAAATGTCCCTGTAATCGCATCAGGAGGCGCAGGCTGTATCGACGACTTTACAAGGCTATTTAAGGAAATTCCCGATATTGATGCAGGGCTTGCCGCATCCATTTTCCATTTTGGAGAGGTTAAAATATCTGATTTAAAGCAACTGCTTAATAAGAATAATATTACTGTTAG
>JAFTIV010000166.1 GCA_017456685.1 Clostridia bacterium
CTGCCCCGCCCCGCCCCGCTCCTTTTTCTCCTCGCTCGCCTTTCTCCTCGCTTCCCTCCTACTCCCCTTTCTCCACCCACCTTCCCCTGCTTGCTCCCGTTCCCTGCTCGCCTTTTTCCCTCGCTTTCTCTGCGCGCCGTTTCTTGTTCACTCCACTCTCTTTCTTGTTCGCTCTACTTGTTGAGTCGTTGACTTAATCAACAAAATGCGAGAAACAAGGGACGAAAAGTGCCAAAAAGCGCTAAAATGCGGTGGGAAGGGCGCAAAAGGTGCGAAAATGGGCAAAAGACGGCAAAAGAAAATTATATTTGACGGCGCGCTTCGGCACGATTTTTGGTCGGGAAATGCTAAAATAGGGGTGGGGCAAGGGAATGGTGCTTGAATTTGGCACAAAAAGGGGCAAGACCTCTGTTCCTCTACCCTTTACTATCCCTTTGATGCCTGAGCCCTCGTCCTCGGTGCGCGCTTAAGCCGACAAGGCGCGAAAACCGCTTGGTAAGGGGCTTTTGAGGCTCGATTTTCAGGGTAGTAATTATATAAATAAAATAATAAAGGAAGAAAAAGGAGAAAAGGGACACGAAAATGAACATTTATTATCAAAAGCCACAGGAAAAAGCACAAGGCGAGCAAATAATATCTGTGGAAATAAGCAAAATAAGCGCTAATCCTAACCAACCGCGCAAGATTTTTGCTGATGAGGCGATTTTAAAGCTTGCCGATAGCATACGGCAGTATGGGATTATACAGCCCTTGTGCGTTAGAAAAATAGGCGAAAATTACGAGCTTGTGTCAGGCGAAAGGCGCTTGCGCGCAGCAAAGGAGCTTGGGCTTAGTACTGTTCCCTGCGTGATTTTAGAGGTTGATGAGGCAAAAAGCGCTGAAATTTCGATAATTGAGAATCTAATACGCGAGGATTTGAACATTTTTGAGCAAGCGAGCGCAATTGAGGCGCTAATTGATACATATGGACTGACACAAGAGCAAATCGCCAAAAGGCTTTCCAACAGTCAGTCGTTTGTAGCAAATAAGCTACGCCTTTTGAGATTATCGAGCGAGGAAAGACAAAAAATACTTGAAAACAACCTTACTGAGCGCCACGCGAGGGCTCTTTTGCGCGTTTTTGACCCGAATTTGCGAGAAAAGGTGCTATCAAGGATTATAGACGAGGGGCTAAATGTCACAAGGAGTGAGGAATTGATTGAGCAAATCCTCTCAAACGAGCCTAAAAAGCCCAAAAATCGCACCTCTGCTCGCGATGCGCGTTCATTTTTCAATGCTATTGACAGGCTTATAAGCTCAATTAGACTATCGGGCGTAGAGGTAAAAAGCCGAGTTGTGGAGAGTGATGAGTTCACAGAGGTCACAATTTTAGTACCTAATAACGCTTAAAAAGAGCAAAAAACCGCAAATTGTTTCCCGTGAAACACAAAAAGCACCAAAATACTAAGAAAAAATAGCACATTTCTCTGTTGCGCGCGGTTTTTTGCTACGAAGCCGAATGTTTCCCGTGAAACAATGCGCAAAAAGCAAAAGAGAGTGGGGCGGGGTATAAAGATACAAAATGTTTCCCGTGAAACAAATTTAAAGCCTTCTTTTGCGTGGCTCGAAAATGTTTCTCGTGAAACAAAACACCTCTATTTTGTGGGATTTTTGGCTTAAAATGTTTCTCGTGAAACAATTTTTGCGGTGCTGACGGTGGGAAAGCATTGCTTTTATGGCGAGAGTTGACGAAAAAACAACGATTTGAGCACTATTGTGGCTCAAAATTGCTTAAATAATGCGATTTTTTCGAAAATAGATAGGGAAGCTCTGTAAAAGGGGCTTCTTTTTTATTGCGCTTGCAAATGAGTGGGGTCTTGCAAAAAAAGAGCTAAGCTTACATTTTGGTCTTGCGTTTTTTGCGCGCATAGAATAGCGCTTGGGTTGCTTTGTGCGATGCGTGGGTTTTCCACAAAAATGGCGAGTTTTCCACACGATAAGCGGTTTTAGCGTGTGTTTGGCGATGCTGAATGAGCTGAAAATGCGCTTGCCAAGCGGATTTTGGGCGCTTTTGGCTTGAAACGGGCAGAAAAGAGTTTTCCACGGGTTGGAAAACCGAAATGTCACTTATAATTCCTTTTAAAGGCGTAAAAATGGCAATAATTTTATGATTAGTCATTAAGAGACCTGCGCGATTTAAGAGAAAAAATGCGCGTTTTGTGAGGTGCGTGTGTTTGCTTGGGCAATTAAAAAAGAGAGCTTTGCTGAGGGTGCGATTTGCTTTAACTGATGAATTTAAGACCGTTTTTGCTTATCTTTTTTTGAAAATGCGCCAAATTTGCGCCTCTGCTATGAGTTTTTGGGCTGAAAAATTTTTGAAAAGTAGGGTTTTTGGGCTTTTTGGGGCGCTTTTGGCGGTTTTTTGCGACGAAAAGCAGAGAACGGAGCTTGGCTCTGCAATGAAATCCGTCTTGCGACGGTTGAAATCTGCTTTGCAGATGAAATCGCTTCGCGGTGAAATCCAAAAAATCACTTTTGGGTTGAAGCTTGATGACGGAATTTAAATATAAATCAACAAAAACAAGCGCGTTTTCTGCCTTTTTTCTTGATTCTTTGTTGCTTTTGTTCGCGTCAGGGTCAGGGGGGCCCAAGCTAAGCGCGAGGCGAAAAGGGTGACAAAAGCAAGGGCGATGGGCGGGTGGCGAGAAATGGCAAATCCCGCGTGAAGTTGGCTTTGAAGGGGCGGATTTTGCCCCGAAAAGCCTTGGATTTGCGCCCAAATCCTTATTTTTAACCCATTTTTGGTTAAATTGTTGACAAGTCAACAAAAAAGAAGCAAGGTCTTACCACAAGCTTGAGCAAAGCCTTGCGTAAGCTCCAGCCTTTTGGGAAAATTAGCGTTTGATGGAGATAATGCAATCCCGAGTCAAGCGTTTTGCTTCTCTTTCGTGCTGAAAATAGCAAAAAAGGTAAGTAAGGTACTTAACTTACCTTTTTGATAAAACGGGGTAGCACAGGGAATAGAAGCAAAGGCGGGCAAGACAGGGAGTAGAAGCAAAAGCGGGCAAGACAAGGAATAGAAGCAAAAACGGGCAAGACAAGGAACAGAAGCAAAGGCGCGACAAGACAGGGAGTGGAAGCGAAAAGGGGCAAGACAAGGAATAGAAGCGAAAACAGGGTAGCACAGGGAATAGAAGCAAAGGTGAGCAAGACAAGGAACAGAAGTAAAGGCGCGACAAGACAGGGAGTGGAAGCGAAAACGGGCAACATAGGGAGTGGAGATGCAAGGGCGAGGAGAAGCGGGCTGAGGGCAAGAGCTGGCAACTGAGCTATATTAAAAAGGTACGAGGGTGAATGCGAAATGTGCAAATTCTACCATATATAATTTACGCAAAATTGCTTGCCTTTTCTCTTGACTTTTTACGCGCGTGTGTGCTATACTATTAATAAGACGGAGATATATTGCTTATATGAACAGCCATTCAGGTGTTAGGTGGCGAGGTTATATCTAAAAACGCCGTCAGGCATCACGAAACGAGGGAATATGGCACAAATTATTGCTTTTGTTAATCAAAAGGGCGGGGTTGGAAAGACGACCTCGGCTATAAATTCTGCTACTATGCTCGCGGTGCTTAAGCACAAGGTGCTTTTAATAGATTTGGACCCTCAGGGTAGCTCGACGAGTGGTGTCGGGGTGCTTAAGAGTCAGCCAAGTGTGACCGCCTATGATGTTATAATCGGTGGCTGTGACATTCGCTCGGCTATTATCAAGACCCGCTTCGAGGGCTTGCATTTAATCCCTGCTAATGTTTCCTTAGCGGCGGTTGATTACGAGCTTACGCTTGAAGAGGGGCGCGAATACTTCCTTAAAAAACAGCTCGAAAGGCTGACGGGAGATAACGCGTATGACTACATAATAATTGATTGTCCGCCATCTATTGGGCTTCTTACGATTAACGCACTTAGCGCGTGTAATAGCATTATAATCCCGTTACAGAGCGAGTTTTACGCGCTTGAGGGCTTATCACAGCTTATGCTGACTATAAAAAAGGTGAAACAGCTTTACAATCCGCGCCTATACATTCTTGGCATTTTAATGACTATGTATAATCCGCGCATAAGGCTTTGCACACAAATTGCCGAGGAGCTTGAAAAATATTACGAGGACAAGCTCTTTAAAACGAGGATTTCTCGCACGATTAAGCTCTGCGAGGCTCCAAGCTATGGCGAGCCTATTTACTACTATGCAAGGTACTCTAAGGCGAGTATTGAGTATATGGCATTAGCAAAGGAAATTATATCTCGAACAGGAGGATTTTTGATATGAAGAGAACAGGACTTGGCAAGGGACTTGAGTCGATTTTTGCCGACAATTACACAGAGAAGATAGCCACAAGCGAGGGCGTTACCAAGCTCAAGCTCTCACAGATTGAGACAAAGAGCGACCAGCCAAGAAAGTATTTTGACACAGATGCGCTTGAAAGCCTCGCTGACTCAATTTCACAGCACGGCTTGCTTCAGCCTATACTCGTTCGCAAGGCGGAGAGTGGCTTTTATCAAATAATCGCAGGAGAGCGCAGATATAGAGCCTCAAAGATGGCGGGTCTTACAGAGATACCTGTAGTTATAATAGAGGCAGACGAGCTTAAGACTGCCGAGCTTGCAATAGTTGAAAATGTTCAAAGAGAGGACCTAAACCCATACGAGGAGGCGCAGGCATATGCGTCGCTTATGGAGGATTTCGACCTTACTCAGGAGCAGGTAAGTGAAAGGGTTGGAAAATCCCGTAGCGCTATTGCAAACACACTAAGGCTTCTTGATTTGCCCGACGAGGTGCTCGAGATGCTTAAGACAGGCGACATCAGCGCAGGTCACGCAAGGGCGCTTCTTGCACTTAAGGACAAGGAGGCAATTGTAGATACTGCTCAAAAGATACTTATTCGCTCACTTAGCGTAAGAGATACAGAGGCGCTTGTAAAGAAGCTTAATAAGCTCTATGAGAGCACAGAACCGGACGAGGCTGAGGAGTACACGGTTGACTATGTAAAGGACCTTGAGGACCGCGCAAGGACGATTTCTGGCAGACAAATTAAGATTAAGTCTAAGGGAAAGAGCAAATCAATTCAAATCGAATATACGGACAACGAGGACCTTGAGGAGCTTCTTGTAAAGCTCTGCGGTAAGAAGATTATCGAGGGAGTGCTTTAATGGGCGGACTTTCACAGAGCATCAGCCATAATATAACCACAGGGGTGCTTGTTATCGGTGTTTGCATCGGCGCAATGCTCGCGTTTACGGTTTATTTCTTTCAAACGCGCGTGCTTGGCTCGCTCGTGCGCAGGCTTTTGATAGAGGCGCGAGGCGAGGAAAATGCAAAAACCCTTAAGGAGCTTGGCGTAAATACGAGGCTTTGTAGATGCTTCCTCGGGGATAAAAGCGTTTTCCGTAGGTATGTAAGCGTTTTGGGCGGAGAGTTGCCAAGGGACGAGGAGAACGAGCCCGATTTTGACACAGCCCGCTTCTATATCGACGAGAAAAATGTTGAAAAATGCGAAATTCGCTACTCGAGAGATACGAAAATTTGGCTTTATGCTGTTGGAATGCTCGCATGCGCGCTCGTTGGCGTGGCGCTATATATTGCGCTTCCGTTGATTTTGGATTATATCAATAGCAAACTATAAAAATCCTCGCAAAATGTGGCGAGGAGTGTACGAAAATAAGGATTTTAATATGAAAATAGCACTAATTGCACACGACAAGAAAAAGAACGATATGATAAGGCTCGCGATTGAATACAAGGATGTTCTTGCTAAGCACGAGCTTTATGCGACAGGAACAACGGGAACTCTTGTGATGGGAGAGACGGGACTTAGCGTTCATAGAATGAAAAGCGGACCACTCGGTGGCGACCAGCAAATCGGCTCAATGGTAGCCGAGGGCGACCTCGACCTTGTAATCTTCCTTCGCGACCCACTCACCTCACAGCCTCACGAGCCTGATGTTTCAGCACTCCTAAGGCTTTGCGATGTTCAGTCAATCCCACTTGCAACAAATGTCGCAAGCGCAAAAATCATTCTTTCTACACTTAAATAAATAAAAAAAGAGCATTACGGGTGTGTCCGTAATGCTCTTTTTGCTTCTGTGTGATTGATTAACCGTTGTAGCCGAAATTAACCTCTGCAGTACAGCCCTCGGTCCAGGACGCATTCCAAGCGCTTGGCTGACCGCTGAGCCTACAGTTGATTTTGGTAAGAGAGGCGCATTGATAGAATACACCATAGCCCATTCCGCCGATTGTTTTTGGAATTATGATCTCGGTCATCGCGCAACCAAGGAACACCGTGCGCCCGATTATTCGAACACCCTCCTCGATTGTGACCTCTACAAGAGAGGTGCATTTAAGGAAAGCGCCATCGCTTATTGTTGTAACTGTGCCAGGGATAACTATGCTTGTAAGCGAGGTGCAGTATGAAAACGCCTGCGAGCCAAGGAAGGTAAGTGAGCTTGACATATCGACGCTTTGAAGCGAGGTGCAATCTCTAAAGGCATTTGCTTCAATTGAGTCAAGGGTATCTGGCAAGGTGATGCTCTTAAGGGCAGAGCAACCGTAAAATGCGCTATCACCTATAGAAAGCAGACTTTCGCCAAGAGAGATGCTCTCAAGCGCGGTGCAATTATAAAACGCATATGAGCCAACTGAGGTGATTGTGTCGGGCAGAGTGACTGTTTTTATTGTGTTGCGACCCTGAAAGGCATTATCTGTTATTGCGACAACGGGCTTGCCCTTGTATGTATCTGGAACTACAATGTCAGCATCCTTTGCGCTTCCTATGCCGATTACTGCGTAGGTGCTTGAGTCGTATGGAGAGAACGCGAGCCCCTCTGTGCCAAGGGTAGTGTCGTCAAATTCGTCGCTTGAGCTTTCCTCGCTCTCTTCGTCCTCGTCGTCCCTGCCTGGGAAGTCTATTTTAGATGAGGCGCCCTCGTCCTCGTCCTCGTCGTCATCCTCGTCCTTGTCGTTACCGCACGCGATAAGCGAGAGGCAGAGAAGAAGCGCGAGTAATAAAATTAAAAATCTTTTCATTTGAAATTTTCCTTTATAAACAATATAAATGCTTTTTAAGCCTAAAGAGCACAGCTAAGGGTTGTCTCGCCTGCGCTTACCTCGTAAATTTCGTCGTTTGGAAGGTGGATAACCTTGCGCACGCCCTCGGCTGATTTTATGTGAATTGTGAACACATCTGCGACCTTTTTCCAAGAAACGAACACATCGCCTGCAATTGTGGAGACTGTTCCTCGTGCGCTATCTCTGTCGGCTATGTATGGCTTGATAGAAACCGATTTTTCAGCCACATCATAGGTTCTAACACCAAGAACGGTTGCGCTAAACTCGTAAATTGCGAGCGCGCCCCACGCGTGACATTCGCTACGGGACTCTGTCGGTGTTTCGGGGATTGTGGTGCAGTTGAGCTTGATGAGGTTGCGATAAAGCTCCATCATATGCTTTGTTTGGTCATACATTCCAGCCACCTCAAGGGCGCGGAAATAGAAATATGCAAAGGCGAAGGTGCTCTTTGCCTCGATATTTAGAGAATTAGTCATTATTTTCTTGGCACGCGCGGGCGAGGCAACACCTGCAAGGGTACACCAGGTCTGCATATGCTGAGAATAATAGATGTGATTTGTGTCGTCGGCGTAAAGACCTCTTTTTGCATCCCAGAAAACCTCGTTAGTTTTCTTGATAAGGCTATTTGCAAGGGTGAGGTATTCCCTTGCCACATCGCGCCTACCGCAAACGACATTCAATTTTGATGCACACTTAAGGAAGTATGCGAGCATAGGGTTATAAATACCGATAACCCCCTCGTAAACACCGAGAGGAACACCGCCCTCACAGCCTCTTTCTTGGTCGTAAACCCAAGGCTTAGACCAGTCAATGAAGTTCCAGTATTTGCTCTGTGCAACGAGCCCGTCGTCGCCTATATGCTGTCTAAACCACTCAATTACACCATCAATTGCGCGAAGGTGCTTGCTAACAAGGGCTGTGTCGCCAAAGCGAATGTAGTGAGAGTACACCATAAAGATGAAATAGAGCTGGAAGGACGGAATGTGCTGGTCGGGAGTAGCTGGGGTTCTTGACGGCATAAGACCATTGGAGAGCTGTGCGTGTGCGAAGTCGTCCATACACTTTCTTGCAAGGCGGTCATCGTCGGTCAGCTGATAATTAAAGAGCATCTGTGTCGAGGAATCCATACAGTATTGTAGTTGCTCATAGAACGGGCAATCCTCGTAGGTCTCGTGCATACAGCGCTGAAGGGTGCGTACGCTCATCTCCCAGAGCTTGTTGTCCTGCTCTGTGCCGAAATCGTAGTCGGTGCGCACGGTCATAGGGTAGTTTACCTCAAGGAAGCTATCGAGCTTTATCGACACATCTCCCTCAATATCGACCTTTATAAAGCGGAAGCAACGGAAATAGAATGCCTCATAGACAAACTCTCCGTCAACCTCGATTGTATCAGCCATCTTGTCATAATAGGGAAGGCTTCTGTCGGTGCGGTCGCGGTAGGTTTTCCAGTTGCCCGAGTCGAAGCACTCAAAATATTTAAGCGTTACCTTGCCCTTGCCACTAAATTTAAAGCGAGGGAAGCCAAAGGTCAGGTATTTTGCCTCGTAAAATTCGCCATCAAAGGTGATTATGTCGCTCTTTTCCTTGAAATCGAGCATAGGAATAGGGCGCTCGTGTAGGAAAAGCCTGTTTGTGCCACCCCACCAGTAGTGGTCAGCCTCTCCGTTTGAAACTCCACAGCGCTCAACGGCATTTTCGTACTCGCATTCCATTACCGCCTTGGCGCTTACAGCCTCAATAGGGCTTGCAGAGTTGCAATCTCCCGAGGTCTTGAGCTCTATTCCGTCAACGCGAGCAACGAGCCACGATTTATCGGTCTTTACCGACACATCTCCGCATCTAAGCTCCATAATGAGCAGGGCAGAGCCAACGCGAACAACTCCGTCGATTGAGCCCCAAAGGCTCTCAACATCTGTTTCGGGAAGCTGAAGCACCTCGACGAAAATCTCATTCTCGCCCACTCTTAGGTAGTCCGTGACCGATACTGTGTCAAAATATGTTTTCTCGCGCGTGCCCTTACAAGGACCTACGCATACGAATTTTCCATTTATAAATAACTTATAGCGCGCCTGTGCGCTAATTTCAACAGTCGCCTCGGCAACTGTGTCAAGCGAAAAGCTCCTTTTGAAATAGTAAAGCCTCATTGCGGTGTCGCTTGAGCTCTTATGTGTAATCCAACTGCAATCCTTCATTTTTTTCTCTCCAAGGGTGATTTTTGACGCGTTTTTAGACACAAGGTCGCGCATCTAATTTAATTGTACGAGAAAAAACACCGCTTGTCAATACGAAAAATAAAAGAAATCGAAAAAATCTCTTGACATATTTAATAATATATTATAAAATTAAGATGTGTAGATATGCTCGCGAAAAGATTTGCCTTAGCTTTTCGCTATTTACATAACGCGCATTTGTGCGCGCAAAACATTTAAGGAAATAAAAAAGAAAGGAGAACCGTATTATGTTAGTTATTGGAATAGTAATCGGTGCTTGCGTTGGTGCAATCATCGGTGTACTTATGGGTTATGTTATAAGAAAAAAATCCGCCGAAAAGCGCATAGGCTCGGCAGAGGCACAGGCAAGAAAGCTTCTTGAGGATGCTATGAGAAATGCAGAGTCCAAGCGCAAGGAAATGATTCTTGAAGCAAAGGAACAAATACTTACTGACAAAAACGACTTTGACAACGAGGTGAAGGAGCGCAGGGGCGAGCTTA
>JAFTIV010000011.1 GCA_017456685.1 Clostridia bacterium
AAAAGACCTACAGCTGTCAAAACAGAAAATCTTCCACCCACATCATCTGGAACAACAAATGTCTCATAGCCCTCATCGTCAGAAAAGCTCTTAAGAGTTCCCTTTTCCTTATCGGTAGTTGCAAAAATTCTCTCCTTTGCCCCCTCTTTACCATACTTTTCCTCAAGAAGGTTTCTAAAAATGCGGAAAGCAACTGCGGGCTCGGTTGTAGTGCCAGACTTAGATACAATGTTAACGCAAATGTCCTTGCCCTCACAAATCTTGAGAAGGTCTGACAACGCAGATGAGCTTATAGTATTACCTGCATAATAAATATCAGGTGTATCCTTTTTAAGTCTATTGTACATAGGTGACTTTACAAATTCAATCGCAGCGCGTGCGCCAAGATAGGAGCCGCCTATTCCTATAACAATAAGAATGTCACAGGACTTTTGAATTTTCTTAGCCGCCTTTTTAATTCTCTCGAATTCCTCTTTATCATAATTCACAGGAAGATCGAGCCAACCAAGAAATGTATTGCCAGCACCAGTTCTGCTCATAAGAGTTCTTTGTGCGGCATAAATATCCTCAGATATATTTTTTACATCAAATTCCTTGATATGCTTATCAACAAATTTTGTGTTCAATGAAAGCGCCATTTTATTTTTCCTCCAAGCTTAAACCATTTTCATTTCCCATATATAATACTACATTTATGCAGAAAATTCAACACTTTCATTCAAGTTTTTTTCTATTTTAATAATATTTTTTTCAATATCAAGCCTGTATATTCCCAAAATCCTATTTTCTCAACATCATTGGAGCAAATAATGGGCTCCTCACCTATATTTTCTCCATCAATGCAATAAATAATTCTTCCAACAATCATGCCCTTTTTCACAGGGGCAGTTACATACTCATTAAGCTCTATTTTATATTGAATTTTGCTATCATCGCCCTTATTCAAAAGCATCTCAAGGCCACTACATTCTGTATCAACGTAATCACTTTGCCCACCATATACAGCTATTTTTCCTGTAGCATATGGCTTGCTTTTATATACAGAATAGTTTGCAAAGCCAAAGTCCAAAAGCTTTGCAACTGAGGCATTTCTTGCATCGGAGCTTTCCGCACCCATTATAACCGCAATAAGATGAGTTCCTTCTCGCTTTGCAGTTGCACTTATGCAATAGCCTGCACTTGAGGTATATCCCGTTTTCAAGCCTGTTATACCGCGATAAAATCTAACCAATCTGTTAGTATTAGTCAATCCAAATTCGCCATTTCTTATAGTGTCCATCCATATTGTTGTGAAATCCATCACCTTTTCGTGCTTTAACAGCTCTCTTGACATTATGGCTATATCTCGCGCACTCGTTAAGTGATTTGTCGTATCGTCATCAAGCCCAGTTACATTTTCGAAGCTTGTGTTTTCCATTCCAAGCTCCTTGGCTCTTGCGTTCATAGCCTCGACAAAGGCTTCCTCGCTTCCAAGCACATGTTCAGCAAGAGTTACCGCTGCATCATTCGCCGATGCTACAATAACACTCTTTAACAGATCCTCAACACTCATCTGCTCTGCCGGCTCTAAAAATATTTGTGAGCCACCCATTGACGAGGCGTTTTCGCTTACTGTTAACATTTCATCATAGCTTAGCTTTCCAGAATCTATTGCCTCAAAAACAAGCAATAATGTCATAATTTTAGTAACCGATGCAGGTGCAAGCCTTAAATCCGCATCCTTTTCATATAAAACAGTTCCCGTGCTCGCATCCATTAAAATTGCGCTTTTTCCACTAAGCTCAAGCCTTGGCTCCTTTATGGTAAGCGCAACTGAACTAAAAGAAAAGCTCGCAAACAATAATATTGCGAAAATAAATGCTAAAAATCTTTTTGAATTTTTCATAAATATCACCTCGCAATATTTATATTCAAAAGAAAAGAAAAAATGCCGTAAACGGCACTTTTCCTTAAGACTTATTTTCTTGAGCTTATAAGATAATCCTTATCAAGAACCTCGATTTCATCAAATTCACTTGCTCTGTTATAATCAATAAGAGCTATTTTTCTTTTGAATATTGAATGAAGTCCCTGTGGTGCAATTTTTCCAGTTTGAGAATTGATGAAAATTTCCTTATGAAGCTCACAATGCTCCCTAGGCTCGGTGCCCTTTATAAAATATCCTACTTGAATTCTGTTAAGCCTTGGATCAAGATAACAGGTATCATTTGGCAAATCACCAGAATCTACACAAAAATTTGATTTAACTAAATTTCCGGAATCAAATAGCTCTGCATTTTTATCCTTACCTAAATGCGCGTTTTTCATAACCGCATCAAACATACCCATAGCAAAGGCACCACTGTTATTCATGCTTGTCGGTATATCATATCCTACCCAAACCCCACACGCATAGTAAGGAGTGTATCCTATTATCCACTTGTCCTTGTTTTCGCCTGAGGTTCCCGTTTTTGTCGCTATTTTATAATCGTTTTTTATTGTTAAGCTCTTCGCAGTACCGTTTTGTGCTACATTTTGAAGCATAATGCTCATTACAGACGCACAATCCGCTGAAATTATCCTTTCTCCCTCATAATCATTGTTCAATATAACATTATCGTTTGCATCTGTCACATAGTAATAGCTTCGTGGCTTAGATAAAATCCCACCGCTTGAAAATGCAGTGTAAGCTCTTGTTGCGTTCAATAGTGTATCCCCTTCTGTGAGCTGTCCAAGAGCAAGAGGAGCCTCATTTCTATCCTCATCAACTAAATTAAGCTGTAGCTTATTCCTGCAAAAATCAAATGAGCTATCAAGCCCCAAATCATTAAGTGCCTTTACAGCAACTGTATTTAGCGAATGCTCAATTGCATAATTAACACTTACAAGTCCCTTATAGGTATTGCTTGCATTTCGTGGCCAAAGCCTACCATTTTTTAAAATAGGAACATCGTCATAAGCACTTGCATAGGTCAGCACCCCTTTATCAATTGCAGGTGCATATACAGAAAGAGGCTTTATAACTGAGCCAAGAGGTCTTTTAGCATCTGTTGCTCTGTTGAAAATTCGATTAGCACTTTTAACACCGACTCCGCCAGCGATTGCCAAAACATCGGCTGTGTTTGGATCTAAAATAACGCAAGATGCCTCAGGATATTTACCGTTTTGTGGCTTTAGATATGCAATATAATTTTTAAAAACCTCATCTACCGCATTTTGAGCCTGCAAATCAATTGTTGAATAAATTTTAAGCCCACCTCGATTTATAATTGCCATAGCTCCCTCATCGGTAAGTTTATATTTATTCATTAAATCGGCTTTAATGTCACTAATAAGCTTTTCAGTAAACCAAGAATAAACCCCACTCTTACTTTCGTTTTCAATATTAGAATTTATCTGTAGCTTCTCAACAAGCGCGTCTTTATATTGCTTTTTTGAAATCATTCCTTGCTCAAGCATTGCTTGTAATACAATTTTGCGTCGAGATATATTATTTTCTGGATATTTGTACGGATCATATTTTGTGGGGCTCTTAACAATTGATGCTATAGATGCACATTCAGCCAATGTAAGCTCGCTTACATCCTTGCCAAAATATATTTGTGATGCACTTTGTATTCCGTAGCAGTTTTGAGACAAATAAACAACATTTAAATAAAGCTCTAAAATTTCATCCTTTGTTAGCTTTTTTTCTAAATTTTGCGCTCTAAAAATCTCCTCAAGCTTCCTTTTCGGGGTGACCATATCATCGCCTGTCAAATTTTTCACCAGCTGCTGAGTAATCGTCGAGCC
>JAFTIV010000167.1 GCA_017456685.1 Clostridia bacterium
AGAGTATTTGGTGATTCAAGCTTTATTTTTGCATCAAGTCCAAGCACTACTCTTAGCTTGCCCTTGATGTCCTTTTCAATTTTTTCAAGCTCCTTGAAGGAGTCTGTTGCCTTTGCAAGCTCAACTCTAATTGTGAGCTTATCTGCATAGCCATCTCTTTCAACAACTATTTCATAATGAGGACCAAGACCTTCAACCGAGAGGACAACCTCCTCAATTTGGCTTGGGAATACATTTACTCCTCTTATCTTGAGCATATCGTCGCTTCTACCCGAGAGGTTTTCCATACGGCAGGTTGTTCTGCCACACTTACAGGGCTCATAGCAAAGCCTTGTAATATCTCTTGTTCTATATCTTATAAGAGGAAGTGCTTCCTTCTTGATACAGGTAATTACAAGCTCGCCCCACTCGCTCTCAGGGAGAACCTCGCCTGTTTCGGGGTTTATAATTTCGGGGATAAAGAAGTCCTCGTTAATGTGCATTCCGCAAAGATGCTCACACTCTCCAGAAACGCCAGGGCCCATAAGCTCGCTCATTCCGTAGTTTGAGGTAATGAGCATATCATCGCCCCAGTACTTGTGCATTTCATCTCTCATTGCATCAGTAAGAAGCTCACTTCCAACAAGACCGATTTTTACATTCAAGTCCTTTTTAGGGTCAATTCCTATTTCTCTTGCAACCTCTGCAAGACGGAGAGCATATGATGGAGTTGCAACAAGAAGTGTTGTTCCAAAGTCCTTCATATACATAAGCTGCTTTTCGCTATTTCCTGTTGACGAGGGCACGATTGTCGCACCGATATTTTCAAGTCCATAGTGAAGTCCAAGCGCGCCTGTAAACATACCATAGCCGAAGCAAATCTGCGCTATATCCTCAGGACTAGCTCCGCCTGCACATGCAATTCTTGAAACACACTCTGTCCAAGTGTCCATATCGCCCTTGGTGTAGCCTACAACTGTTGGCTTACCTGTTGTTCCAGATGATGCGTGAATTCTAAGAAGGTCCGTTTTGGGAACTGCGAAAAGCCCAAAGGGGTAATTGTCGCGAAGGTCCTGCTTTGTTACAAACGGTAGTCTCTTAAGGTCTGCCAAGGACTTGATGTCCTCGGGCTTAATTCCCACCTCATCCATCTTACGACGATAAGGCTCAACCTTTTCATATACTCTTGATACTGTTTCCTTAAGTCGCTCAAGCTGAAGCGACTCCATTTCCTCTCTTGAGAGGGTTTCTTCCTTAGACCAAATCATTTTATTTCACCTTTATTTAATTTCGTTTTCAATAGACCTTTCAAATGCCTCAAAAAGTATTTCATCGCTTGGGCGCTTTGTGCAAAGGCTGACGATGATTGTTATAATCATCGAGAATACCATACAAATTACACCTATCATCGGCGAGCAACCGATACCATCTGCAATTGCCTTGCCAAGTGTACAGCTATAGTCGTTCTTATCAAAGCCAAAGAACACAATAAGCGAGGCGGTCAAGACAAGCGAGGAGATAATTGATGTCCATGTTGCAGATTTTGTAACGCGCTTCCAGACAAGACCGAGCACGAATGGACCGATGAAGCATCCTGCGAGTGTGCCCCAGCTTATACCCATCATATATGCGATTGCGGCAACACCGAATTTTTCGTTCACGATAGCGAGCACAACCGAGATAAGAATGAACACAAGGCAGAGGATTTTCATTGTCATATTTACGCGCTTATCGCTTGCTTCCTTATTGATTCTACCCTTGTAGAGGTCGATTGCAACAACGGATGCAGATGCCAAGGAAACCGACGAAAGCGTTGACATTGATGCCGAGAGAATAAGAACTGCGATAATACCGATAAGTCCGCTTGGGATTGCGATATTTAGCATTGTAGGGATTATATTGTCTCCCTTAACACCCGCAAGCTCAAGTGGGAAAAGTCCCGAGAGCGCGCCAACGAAGTATGCGCCAAAGCCGATTATAAGGGCGAACAGGGTGCTAACAACAGTTCCCTGCATTACCCCCTTTTTATCTCTTAGGGAGTGATATTTATGTACTGTTTGTGGAAGCGCCCATACACCGAACGAGGTGAGAAGAATGAGCGAGATAAGTGATGCGGTGTTTCCGTAAAGACCCTTGTTTGAGCTTTCAAAGGTGAACCAGTTAAGCTCAGGGTTCGAGGTAAGGCTGGAAAGATTCCAGCTTACATTCTCGTGGTTCATAAAGCAGAACACCATAAGCACAACGCCGATGAGCATTATAATGCCCTGAATAAAGTCGCTAAGTGCTGTTGCAAAGTATCCGCCCAAGAAAAGATAAAGTGCGGTAAGCGCTGCAAGAGCAATCATAATTACCCAGCCTGGGATACCAAACACGATACCAAAGAGGCTACTTAAGCCATTATAAACGGATGCTGAGTATGGGATTAGGAATACAAATATTACAATCGCGGAAATGAGCTTAAGATTTTGGCTACCATATCTCTTTTCAAAGAATTCTGGCATTGTCTTAGCATCAAGACGAGTGGTCATATTCTTAGTTCTCTTAGCAAGCACCATCCAAGCAATAAGCGAGCCAAGGATTGCGTTTGCAATTCCTATCCAAACAGATGCAAGTCCGTATTGAGCACCAAACTTGCCAGCATAGCCGACAAAGATAACTGCTGAGAAATATGTAGTTCCATACGCGAATGCGCTCATCCAGCCGTTAAGTCCCTTTTTTCCTGCAAAGAGGAAATCATCAACTGATTTTGAGCGATTTTTAGTATAAATTGCAATTCCCACCATGGAAAGTGCATATAAGATTAAAATAATGTAGTCAAGTACCATAGAAACCTCAATTCTGTGCCCCGCACAAATAAATAATATAATTATTATATAACAATATGACGCATTTTGTCAACATTTTGGAATAAATTTTCACTCCTTTTCTATTTATTTTTTAAATAACACGCAAAAAAGAGCAAGGGAATGCTTCTCTCGCTCTTTTAAAGTGAATATATTCATTTTAATGTGAATATTTATTCATTTTCTGCTATTTTCATAATAGCACTCGAAATTTTTGATATGGTATCAGTACTAAGCATAGATATTGCACCGTGCTCCGCCTGCGCAAGCTCGCCCGCTAAGCCATTTATATACGCGCCCGCATAGGTATTTATGAGCTGAGCCTCAGGCTCTGGGCTCTGGGCACACAAGGCAAGCAAAATCCCGCTTAGCACATCTCCGCTTCCTGCCGTTGCCATTCCCGCACAGCCTCTGTTCACGAGGTAGATTGCCTCTGCGCTCGCCACAATCGTTGTTGCTCCCTTTAGAAGCACTATTACTCTATATTCCTTGGCAAATTTAGTAGCACTGCCTATCGGGTCAGCCACCACCTCACTTGTGCTTATGCCAAGAAGCCTTGCAAGCTCCGCGGGGTGAGGGGTAAGAATTACGGTGCATTTTGTTTTCTTTAATATGTTTTTATCGCCTCTTGAAAGCGCATTCAAGCCGTCAGCATCTATGACAACTGGAATTTCGTAGCTTGAGAGCACATAATCAATTATTTCATATGCCTGCGCCTTTTGCCCTATGCCCATTCCTATTGCGAGCGCCTTAGCGCCCAAGAGTGCTCCGTCGATTTGCTCCTTATTAAAGCAAATTGCGCCATCTATATCATCAAGCGGATACAGGGTCGCCTCAAGCAAATGGGGCATCACCGCGTGTGAGATTGATTTTGCTGTAGCAACGCGAATTACTCCTGCGCCAGAGCGCATTGCAGAAAGCGCCATATTTGCAAGCCTTATAGCACCGCTATACTCTGTGCACCCTCCTATGAGCGTCGCATAGCCATAAGCCCCCTTGTGAGAAAACTCCTTGCGAGGCTTTAGCGCGCGCTTACAGTCCTTTTCCTCGATTAAGAACGAGGGTGTGTCGATAATTTCAATGCCGATATCGACATTTTTAAGCTCGCGAATATAATCCTTTGCTTGATTTAGATAGTGTCCGTGCTTGGGTGTGCCTATTGATACGGTAAGGTCACTCTTTACTGCGGTTTTACACAAGCCACTGTCTCCGTCAAGCCCGCTATTTATATCTACGCTGACCACATATGCACCACTTGCGTTGATTTTTTCTATCGCACAGACAAGCTCATCGCTAAGCTCTCCACTAAAGCCAGTTCCAAGTATGCAATCAACTACTATATCATAGCCATCAAGGCAGGAGCTTTTGTGCCAAAAATCGACACATATCCCCTCGCCTTTGCATTTTTTGAAGTAATACTCTCCGTCTGCCGAGAAGCGCTCCCTCAAAAGAATTATATCGGGTAAAAATCCGTTTTGCTTTAAAATTAGCGCAAGGGCATAGCCATCGCCTGCGTTATTTCCGCTTCCGCACACTATTGCAATTTTTCCGTGCCAAGCAACGCTATTATAAACGCCCTGCGCTGCACGCCACATAAGCTCGCGTCCGCTGAGTCCGCCATCTATTGTCGCCCTGTCGCTTTTTCTCATATTTTCAACTGATATTACAGGTATCATAAAATCACCTCGCTTATATTTTACACCCTTAAGAAATTAAAATCAATATTTATCTTGAAAGCAATTCAAAAAAATGATAAAATATATAAAAAAGTATTTTCGAGGTGAATAAAATGAGAAGACTTCTTATAGTTGTAGATATGCAAAATGATTTTATAAGCGGTGCGCTTGGCACGAAAGAGGCGGTAGCAATTGTTCCGCTCGTGACAGATAAGGTCAAGGGCTTTGAGGGCGAGGTTATTTACACCCGCGACACACACCACAAGGAATATTTATCGACACAGGAGGGAAAAAATCTCCCCATTGAGCATTGCATCAAGGGTAGCTGGGGTTGGCAAATTTGCCCTGAGCTTGAGGCTATTCGCGATGGTCTTGTGCTTGACAAGCCCACCTTTGGCTCAAGCAAGCTTTTCGAGCTTTTAGTCGGCGAGAGCAATCGTGTTAAAATCGACGAGATTACTCTTGTTGGTCTTTGCACCGATATTTGTGTAATTTCAAATGCAATAGGAATTAAAGCCTTCCTGCCTGAGACAAAAATTATTGTTGACTCATCCTGCTGTGCAGGTGTGACACCCGAGAGCCACAGAAACGCGCTTGAGGCTATGAAAATGTGTCAAATCGAAATTATATAAGCAAAAAACAGAGAGCTTAAATAGCGTGATACTCTTAACGGAGTATCACGCTAACTCTATTCACCTTCGGCGAGTTCTATTGCTACGCAGTGATATTCGGCTTACGCCGAGTGATATTTGCTGCGCAAGTTTAGGGCGAATAGAATATCACTGAAGCCGCAAGGCTTCAATATCACTGTCGCTGTGCGACAATATCACTCTTTG
>JAFTIV010000012.1 GCA_017456685.1 Clostridia bacterium
AAGAATTATAGTTATAAACCAAGGCAAAATTATTGCTGATGAAAAGACCGCAAGCTTTAATAATGCGGTTAATCAAACCTCAAGATATCGCGTTAAGATTGCAGGACCTCAAAGAGATGTTCTTCGCCACATTCGCTCTCTTGTTGGCATCGTTTCGTGCGAGGTCTATGGCGAAAGAGAGGGAGATGCGTTCTCCTACGATATTGAGAGTGCAAAGAATGTAGATATAAGAAAGAGCCTATTCCGTGCTCTTGCTGAAAAGGGCTGGCCCATTATGGGTATGGAGCCCATAGGAATGGAGCTTGAGGACATATTCCTAAAGCTTATAAGCGCCAAGGAGGGACAAAAGAAATGATTGCTATCTTTAAACGCGAGATGCGCGCATACTTTACAACCTCAATCGGCTACATATTCTTAGCTGTCGCGCTTGCATTGTCGGCAATAGTGCTTGGACTTACCACGCTTTTGGTAAAATCCTCGGACACGGGTCTGTATTTCTCATTTTTGCTCTTCGTAATGATGATAATTTTGCCCGTTCTTACAATGAGAACCTTTAGTGAGGAAAAGAAAACAAAAACAGAGCAATTGCTTATGACCGCGCCTATTTCGACCACTCAAATGGTAATGGGCAAGTTCCTTTCGTCATTTTGCATGCTTATTATTTTCCTCGTTCTAAATTGCATCAACTTTATTCCGCTTTTCACCTACGCGGACACAACCTCAAGCATAATTACCTCTGTTCCACCGAATGTATCAATGATACTTGGCAATATCTTTGCCATAATCCTCGTTGGAATGAGCTTTATTGCGGTTGGACTTTTCGTCTCCTCTCTTACAGAGAACCAGTTTGCCGCAGTTGTAATGACTATTGCAATTCTTTTGGGCTTCCTTCTTATAGGAATATTCAACGGAATGATAAACAATTCTGTTATAAGAACCGTGCTTTCGTGGCTCTCAATCTATAACAGATACACAAACTTCACCTATGCAATCCTTGACATAGGCGCACTAATTTACTATATATCAATCACAGGCGTGTTCCTGTTTCTTACTGTGCGTGTGTTCGAAGCGCGCAAGTATCGTTAAGGGGGTGCGACTATGAGAAAAGGTATGTTAAAGTCAATTGCAGACTCTCGCAAAATCAAATATTCGACACTCTCCCTCGTGCTTTGCGCAGTTGTAGTTGCAGTTGTTATAATTTTTAACTCAATAATTTCCGTGCTCGCATCAAGCCTCGGCTGGTATGTCGATATGACTGACAGGCAGATGTTCACCCTATCGGATGGCGCTAAGGCGCACCTTAATTCTATAAATAAGGAAATCGAAATAGAAATCATTTTCCCACTTGATAAGGATCAGGTTGAAACCGAATATGCCGTTTCCTCAAGCTCAGGCTCGATAGGACACATTTACAAAACAGCATTTGAAATCGCAAAGGAGTGCGAAAATATCACCCTTTCCTATCACGACACAGTGAAGGACTACGGTACCTTCTATAAGGAAAACGGACTTCAAGAGCACGCAAAGAGTGGTCACATTCTTATCGTAAGAAAGGATGAGAATGGAAAGTACGCAACTGGTGACCTTCGCTCCTATCCTATAAACTACTTCTTCGTTTCGAAGAGTGCAACAGATAGCACCCTGTATGCGTATAATGGAGAGCTTGTATTCCTCTCCGCGCTTATTGCAATGTCAAGAGATGATGTTCCAACCGTTTATTTCACCGTAGGACACGGAGAAAATAGCTTCCTTCTTGAGGACGAGAAGGTAAAGGAGGAGGGTCTTAGCTATAGCTCGCTTGCAAGCGCCGCAGCGAACGGAATAGTTTCTGGCAAGGCGTATAACCTTATGCAAATCTTTGCGGATAGTGGATTTAGAATTAAGCCTATCGACCTTAGACTTGAGGATATTGCCGCCGATGCAAGAATGATGGTTATAAATCAGCCAAGCGTTGACTTTACCGAGGACGAGCTTTATAAGCTCACAACCTATCTTCAAAATGGCGGTGCGACCTTCTGCTTCACACCATATGACATAGAGCTTCCAAGCCTTTATGAAACTCTAAGAGCTAACTATGGTGTCACCGTAAACACCTCAAATACACCAGTTGAGGACAACAGAACTATGGTTACAAACAAGCTCGATGTTGGCGCTGGAGCAACAGTGACCCTTAAGCACTATCTTGCAAATGTAAGCATGCACGATGATGGCTTTGCGAGCCTTAAGTACTTCTCCGCATATACAAATTACTCCTCAGCCAACGCGTACTATAATAAGGCTGGCTCAATTGATATTGAGGATAAGTATATGACCCAAACAGGACTTCAAACAGGTGGATACACAAAATATACATATCCACTTCTTGAAACCTCATCAAGCGCCGAATTTATGGGCGTAAGGAAAAATCACACGCTTATGTCAATTACCTCAATTGATAACTGGAGCGTTGAGGACGAAAACTCAAGATATTCATATCTTGTTGTGTGTCCATCAAGCGATTTTGTGTCTGCCGAGGCGCTCTCTGTAAGCTCTGTAAACAGACATATGATGCTCTCACTAATTCAATCGACCTCAAGCGTGCAGACCCCTGTAAACCTTGATTATAAGCCGTTTGTTGAGTACAAGCTCACGCTTACTGACGCGCAGGCAAGAACAATAACAGTTGTCCTTGCTACAATTCTACCATTGATTATAACCGCGTGCGGAGTAGTGGTGCTCGTAAGGAGAAAGCATAGATAATGAAACTAACTAAAAGCAAAAGAACAACGATAATAGTAGCCTCGCTCGCGGTGCTTCTTGTGGCTCTTGTGCTTGTCTGGTTTATCGTAATTAAGCCACTTACCGAGCAGGGTGAATCGGCGGGCAGAGCGCCCGTCACCCCAGAAGAGGGAGAGGGCTCTTTATATGGAAACCTTGCACTTTACCCGAAAATAGAGGTTAAGGATGTAATTTCTATATCGGTATATAACGAGTATTACAAGGACGAGCCACTTGAGCTTATAAGCCTTCTTGACCCCGACACGGTAACAAGAGAGCTGAGGCTAAAGAAATACCCAACCCTTAAGCTTGACGACACCGCAATGTCGAACTTGAGAGTTCCCGTTCTAATGGCGGGCTGTATCTCAAACGAGCCTATAAGGGATGCAAGCGAGCAGACAATGGCACAGTACGGAGTTACTCCCGAAACCTGCTCTGCAAGCTACACAATCAAGTATTATTCGGGTGCGGAGCAGCTCTCGCACACCGTCTATGTCGGCGATAAAAGCCCTAATTCCTTGGGCGCGTACTTTGTTGCCGTTGAGGGAAGAAATGTAATCTACGAGCTTTCAAGCATTCTCAAGGACGGCTTGATGGTGGAGAAGGAGACCTTTGTTAGCCCTCTAATTCTAAGCCTCTATAGCGACACAGAGGCGGTATTTAGCGTAAAGCGCATTATGATAGGTAACTCAGGCTCTGCTGTGCCATATATCGGCATTGATACAAGCAAGCAGGAGCTTGATGATGTAGTAAACATAAAGCATAAGATTATTTTTCCACAAAACGCAGTAGGCGTTGCGGCGGACACTAACTATGTTACAGACGCACTTTCTAAGCTTCTTGTCAGCTTTACAGGCGACAAGGTGGTTGTAATTGACCCAACAGAGGAGCAAAAGGTACAGTATGGCGTAGATGTAAATAGCACGACAAAAATAATCTATATCGACACCTTTAGTGCAGATGGCTCTGGAAAATCGCTTGACCTTGGCGTAACCCTTAGTCAGCTACAGACCGACGAGGACGGAAACAGCTATTACTATCTGCTTACCTCTAAGGAAAAGGACGACGATGTGCCGATAATCATAAGAATTCCTGCTACAGAGTATGCGTTCCTTGAGGAGTCAAACGCGGTTAAATGGGTTGCTACAAACTCAATTGACGCAGGCTTCTCAAAGTACATTTATGCAAACGAGCAGGAGGGACAAAGCGGTGTTAAGGATATCGAAATTACGATGAATACAAATGCGCTAAGAGGCTTCCACGATAAGTTTACGCTTATGACAACGCCTCGTCCCGATGACGAAACAAAAACGATGCTTACGGTAACCTCACAGAGTGGACTTTATACCTTCACCGACGATTTAACCGTTGAGACAACGACAAACAAAAACCAATTCAACAACTTTTATGCAATGCTCGTAAATTACCCTATGCCAAATCGCTTTAACACAATGAGCGACGAGGAGCGCGCACAGGTGAAGGCAAGCGGTGAGCTTGTTTTGAGCCTTCGCGTAACTATGAAGGACGGAAGCGAGCTCGGCTATGACTATTACAAAATAGATTCAGCCAATGTAATGTGTGAATTCTTTGATGAGAATAGCACCACACCCCGTATCGTATTCGATACAACAGTAGAACATGTTAATATTCTCGGCACAGCGCTTAAGCAGCTTATAAATGGCGAGATTGTTGAGAGAAAATAATATTGAGAGGACAAAAAGATATGCAGTACAAATACGGCTATTTTAACAACGAGGGCGACGAGTTTATCATCACCTCACCAAAAACACCAAGACCCTTTGACAACTTCCTTTTTAATGATTCCTGCTATGCAAATGTGCATCAAACAGGTATCGGCTGCTTCGATTACCAAATCGACGGCAAGGAGGGTGTTCAGCTCTATACAGGCGTTGGTAGAATTTGTGACTACGATGTTTTCGGCAAGGACCATCTTTACAACCGCTTAATCTTTATTCGCGATAACGAAACAGGCGATTTCTGGACACTTAACTGGGAGCCTGTGTGCCACGAATATCAGGAGTACGAGTGCGTTCAAGGCTTGGGCTACACTCAAATCACCAACAAAACAAGCGACCTTGTGTCTAAAATGCGCATTTTCGTGCCAACAGGCAAGGATGCGGTTGAAATGTGGAAGCTTTCCTTCAAAAACGAGTCTGGAAGAAAAAAGTCCTACTCAATCTTTACATATAGCCAAATTCAATTCCGCTTCAAGTGGGGCTTCGATAGCTACGGTGATACAATGTACCGAGCAACTCGCTTTGATAAGGAAAAGAACACCTTCTATATGACAAAGCACCCATTCATTAAGCCTCATAACTTCCTCACGGCATTTATGACCGCTGATAAGGAAATCGTAGCAAGCGATGGATGCCAAAATGTATTCGTTGGCGAATACGGCACAATAGGCGCTCCTGAGGCTGTACGCGAGGGCGCGTGCAAGAACTCAATCGGCTCAGCTAATGCAACAATTTGCTCACTTCAATTCAATGTAGAGCTTGATGCAGGCGCAAGCGAGGACATCTCCCTTATGCTTGGCGTGGTAAGCGAGGAGAGCGAGTCAAGGGCGCTCGAGGACAAGTACCTCAATAACCAAGAAAAGTACTTCGAGGAAATGAAGGCGTACTATAAGAAGATGTACGCAAAAAATCATATCGGCACAAGCGATGAGCATTTTGACCGCCTTATCAACTACTGGGGCAAGCACGCAACCCACTTCGGCGCTACCTGGTGCCGTTGGGGCTATAACGGCTATCGTGACATCGTTCAGCACGGCTTCGGTGTAGTTTCCTTTAAGACCGAGAGAACAAAGGAAATTTTAAAGGAGGCTATTCAAAATCAGTACGCAAGCGGAATGGCAGTTCGTGGCTGGAACCCTGTTGATACAAAGGCTTATAGCGACTCTGCACTCTGGCTTGAGTTCACTCTTACCGCATACCTTCGCGAAACCGCAGACATCGACTTCCTAAACGAGGTTTACCCATTTAGAGACGAGGGAGAGGCAACCGTTCTTGGACATATGGACAGGGCTCTTGACTTCCTTGAGTCAAATAAGGGCGAGCACGACCTTCTCCTTATCAAATTCGGTGACTGGAACGACTCACTCACAGGCGTAGGTAAAGAGGGTAAGGGCGAGAGCGTATGGCTTTCTATCGCGTACGCACAGGCTCTTTATGAAATGGCTGAGCTTGCTCGCTTTATGGGCAATAGCGACAAGGAAAAGAACTACCTTGCTCGTCGCGAGGCTATTATGAAGGCAATCAACGATAACGCGTGGGATGGCGAATGGTACAGACGCTGTTACACCGATAACGGCTCACCTCTTGGCTCAGTACAAAATAAGTACGCAAAAATGTTTATGGAGCCACAATGCTGGTCACTTATCTCAGGTGTTGCAAGCGAGGAAAGAGCAAACACAATCATCAAGGCAATGGACGAGCGTATGCTCACCCCAGTTGGCTACCTCTTGCTCACACCATCATATAAGGAATTTGATGCAACCATCGGTAGAATTTCCTCAATGGAGCCAGGCATTTGCGAGAATGGAACTATCTACTCGCACACAAATATCTGGATGATTTTGGGACTTCTTAAGTACGGAAAGGCTGACCTTGCTTACGAGCTCTTTAAGAAGATAGCCCCAGGCTATATCGTAGGCGATAACACCGAAATCAAGAACAAGTGCTTGCCATATATGTTCTCAAACTGCTACTTTGGACCAGAGCACAAGAATAGCGCATTCCAAATGGAATATAGCTGGATAACAGGCTCTGTTGCTTGGTACACCAACACAATGGAGAACTACCTCGTTGGCGCAAGACCAACCTACGAGGGACTCGTAATCGAGCCACATCTCCCATTCGAGAGCGCAACAATGACTCGCACCTTCCGTGGAGCAACCTATCAAATTTCAATCTCCAACCCCGAAAAGAAGGCAAAGGCTTACACCCTTGCAATTACCGTTGACGGTAAAGCAATCGAGGGCAATATCGTTCCCGCCTTTAACGACGGCAAGGAGCACACCGTAACCGTTGCGGTTAAATAAAAAAAGAAGCACGCACTCGACCGAGTGCGTGTTTTTTGTCGCTTTTAGTCGTTTGGCTTTTCGACCAAAATAAATTTTGGATTGCGTATAAGCACGCCTTCCTCGGTCACAATGACCTCGACATCTTTTTCCAAATGGAACATATTGCGCATTTCCTTTGGAATGCACAATCTTCCAAGTGGGTCGAGCTCCTTTAAAATTCCAAAGCCAATAGTTAATTTTTTCATACATTATCTCCTTTTAAAAGCTTGATAATTATATTATAGCGACTGATAGGTCTCATTTCAAAAGAGACTGATTAGTTTCGTGATATAATTTTAAAAAAGTTGAGAGGGGAGATGAAGAAGTTGTATTTTTATCAAAGATTAAGAGATTTGAGAGAAGATAAGGATATGACACAGGAACAGGTTGCTAAGCTGTTGGGTACTGTTAGAGAGCAGTACGGAAAATATGAGCTTGGCAAGCAGGAAATCCCATTTCATCACGTTATTGCCCTCGCAAAAATATATAATGTCACAATAGACTATATAGCAGGTCTTACAGACATTCCCAAAAAATTAAAATAAACAAAATCACGCACTCAGCCGAGTGCGTGTTTGTTGGTGTCGAGGAGATAAGATAGAAGAATGAAATATGATGACTGAAGAGAACAGGACGACCGCGCGCCGACGGCACAGCTGTCTCTATA
>JAFTIV010000013.1 GCA_017456685.1 Clostridia bacterium
ATAAATGCGAACAAAAGTCCAACACCGACAGCAAGCTTTCCTGCACGTCTTTCCTTGATGAATTGATATGCTACGAACAGCACAAATGCCAAGCAAAGTATGTCAAGAATATCAAAAAATGTGATCATCTTGAAATGTCTTAGCATATGAGCAAAGTAATCTAAAACCTTCATTTCAGCCTCCGTAAACCTTTATATAATACGCATAATGCGCGAAAACTCTTTATTTATCTATAAGTATAACATAAAATAACGCGCTTGCCAATATTTTTTATAATATTTATTTAAAATTTTTATAAAAAACGCAAAAAAGCCATCGATTTTGCTAAAATCAATGACTTTTTATGGAATCTCGCGCTGTCAAATTTGCCTAATACCCCCAAAATCACACACATTCCCCGACATAATCTCGAAAATCTCCATTCCAACGGACTTGATTTTGTCTTTGATTTTCTCATAGCTTGGGTGGTTTTTTATTTCTCCAAGAAAATATACATTTTTATCAATTACAAAAGAGGCTCCACCTATAAATCCGTAATCATAGCCCTCAAGAGTAATGCCACCGCTTTCAACAAGCAATGCGTCGATACCATTTCTAAGGGACGCATCATAAATGCTTTTATCGGCAGTAATTATTGTGCTTTCATTCAATACAAGAGTTGAGCAGTCTGAATATCCCTGCTTAACATTTACAAGCCTGTAGTCACACTCACCTGCATACTCTAATATTTCAACGGCAGTATGCTTCAAATTGGAAAAAAGCAATTTTCCCACTCTTAGCACATTTAGAGCAATATCGTTAGGGTATTCTCTGCCACATATTTTAGAAACAAATACAAGCTCGTACCCTTCTTTTTTCGCCTCGTCAAAAACCTTTTTATTTTGCTCGTAATATTCCTTATAGGTGAAAATTTTTCCTTCCATTATAAAAACAAGCATATCAGCATGCGACTGCACTGGTGTATCTAAAGACGAATATGGCATAAGCGACAACGGCTGTACCGAGCAATGATTTTCTAAAATCCTTGCAGCATCACAGCTTACAAAAGCCTTTTTCATATTTCCTCCACAGTTGAAAAAAAGACCGTCTTGGACGGTCTTTAAATTCTCAATACCTAATTAAGCGCGAGCAACCTTGCCTGAACGAAGGCAACGTGAGCATACATTAACAGTCTTGCTTGAGCCGTTAACTACAGCCTTTACTCTTCTTATATTTGGTTTCCAAGTTCTGTTTGTCTTACGGTTTGAGTGGGATACATTGTGTCCAAATGTAACGCCCTTTCCGCAGATAGCACATTTAGCCATTTCTTACACCTCCATTAAAGTATAAAAATATACCTACAAAATTTCACGATTTGTATTATAACACAGTATTTTTAGAATTGCAATAGTAATTTTCAAATTTTTTAAATTATTTTTTATTTATTCTTTTTAATATATGCTCAAGCGATATTCCATACTTGTCAGCAATATCCCTTGCATAGCTTTTTCCGTCAGGCTTAGCACGAACAATCTTGAAGCTTCTCTGCCCCTCGTACATTCCAGCAACGAGTGTATCGACCTTAACTCCACCATCTGCTATGCACTTTTTATTTATATCATCAAGCATTGCATTAAGCTCATGTAGGTGGGTTGAAAAGATTCCGCGACAACGCACCATAGAAAATCCAGAGATAACCTCGGCGGCAATATAAGCTCCCTCAAATGAGCCTGTAGATGAGAGGGACTCATCAAGCAAAACAAGGCTATTTTCGGTTACGCTACCAAAAATATCATCAAGACGAGCACATTCCTCGCCAAGCCTTCCCTTGTCGATTGTGTCCTCAGATCCTGTTGGAAAATGAGTAAATATAGCATCAACAGGGCTAATTTCAGCAGAAATAGCAGGAACCATTAGACCGAGCTGAGCAAGTGCAAAGGTCAATCCAACAGCGCAGGTAATAACAGACTTTCCTCCCCTATTAGGACCTGACAAAACATAAAACGTACCATTCTCATCAAATTCAAAATCATTTTCAACGAGCTTTTCATTAGTCTTTGAGGCAACAACAGGATTATAAATACCCTTTGCACTAAATCTCTTATTCGCCATAGGCAAAACCTCTGGGAAGCACATAGGGTTCCCTGTTTCCAAAAGCATTTTGATAAGCTCTGTTCCCTTTACGACAAATTCAATCTCGGGAAGAAGCTTTATAAGAAAGTCTGCGTTTTCAAGGACATATTCCTGAACGACCTTCTTCCACGAGCGCATTGACGACTTGAACACATAGTTAAGAGCCGAATTAAAAGCGTTTGTTAGGGCAATTTGTTGATTTTCGCTTTGTCCCTTTTTGAACGGAATAAGGCTTGAAATACAGGTATACTCGTCCTTTTTAAAGTCAAGCCTTAAAATTTTATCTATAAGCTCTCCTGATTTGAACCTTTCTTGATTAACACTGAGAACTCCCGCAGTGTCAGGACGAAGCTTAGAATCAAGATTAACGCCTATAGTAACGCTCTTGACCTCTCTAACCCTTGAGGTTAGCTCCTTTAGCTGATTATTAAGATTTATATAATATTCGCTTTGAGTAAGCTCCTTAATACGCTTAGCAAAGGTTACAAGAGCTTCACTCTTAAAATTATCAATCATTGGATATAGTCCGTTTGATAAAAGCTCCATGGCAGAGATATAAAGCTCTATCTCCGTGATGCTATAAAGATAGCCCTCTGTAGGCTCGGTATCATGTGACATACGACGAATCTCGGCAATATCACTCAAAATAGGACTAACCCTAAGTAAAATGTCGCAAAGCTCCGGATTTGCTATCATATCAGCAAACACACTTTGTCTATATTTTATTACATTTTCATCAACAGTAAAGAACTCTGCAAGAAAGCTTGATTTAAGGTCAAGAAGCGAATTAAGCTCAAGCTCGTCCAAAACCTCGTTTGAGATATTCGCCCTATCCAGACCACTTTCGTTTCTATTGAGTGCCTCACTATTAGGATAAATAAGACTAATTTCGATATTTTGCATCATATTCCTCACAAAATAGTTACATTATAATAAATATATAATATCATAAAAATCTAATTTTGAAAAGCACTTTTTGAAAATTTATCTCTTCTGCGCTTGAAAATGTGAGATTTGTGTGATAAAATTTTTCTTGAGGTGATTTTATGAATAAGCTTTTTTGCTCTACCGGCACGCTTGTGGGTAAAGCTAATGGATATAATTACTCCTTCATCGAAAAAAGCCTTCCCTTGCTTTATCAGGATGGTATAATAGATGGGGCAGAATTTATGATGATACCATATTATTACGAAATTCTTGACAAGGTCTGTCGGGCAATGCGTGAAAGTGGTGTGCCCTCGCCTATAATCCATTGTGAAAAGGATGTTGGCGTGCTTCTTTCCGATTGCACGAGCGAAAGCACAAAAAGAGCGCTTGAGCTTTTGAAAACAAATTGTGAGACGGGATGCAAGATAAATGCATCGTCTATGGTTTTTCATCTTTGGGGCGGTGTGAAAAGCGATTATCATATAGAATACAACATTTCAATGATGTCAAAAATATTAGAAATTGTAAGCTCATTTGGATTAAATTTACTTATTGAAAACATTCCCTGCACAACATATTCAGGTCTTGAAAATTGGAGACGACTCTACTCATATTTGCCACAAATCGGCTTTGTTTTTGACTGCCGCTTTGGTGCGTTTCACGACGAAATAAATGAAATTTTAACAGAGCCTATTTGGGATTATATAAAGCATCTACACATTAGTGATTATTCGTCATACCCGAGAGATTTTTCGAAAATTCGTCCCATTCTCCATCCAGGTGAGGGTGTGATAGATTTTGATGAGCTTTTTAACGGAATAAAAGCAAACAAATTTTCCGGCACTATAACTCTTGAGTCTCCTGTTATGACTCCCGAAGGAATTGATTTTGAAAAGCTAAAAAAATCCCTTATTTATGTTAAAAATAATATATAATGAAAACCGCAGAAGCTGTAATACAAAAGCATTCTCTGCGGTTTTATTGTTTTAAAATTATAAAATTTAAAAATTCTTAAATTTTTATATTTAAAAATTATTTAATTGCCTTCATCTGTCGGCTTTTTCTCGCCATTTGATTTCTTTTTCTTTTCGTTTGCGAGAGCTTGCTTCTTTTCCTTTTTTCGAGCTGACGAGAGCATATTTTTCTCTTTTATCAGCTTCATAAAGGCATCAAAAACAATCTTTTTATCATCTCCACTTTTCGATATCAAGGAAATTAAAAACTTAGACTTTTGTTTAGAGATATCAGTCAGTGTTTCTGCTCCGTTCAATGTCAAGAGCTTATAAAATGACTCGACAAAATCGCGCCTTTCCATAGGTGTTAGCTTAGCTACCCAAGCCTTCAAAAGCTCGTGAAAATTATCACTTGGAGCTTCAAAGTGATCTGCTGTTAAAAATGAGCTTCCCTTTAATTTCCAGGTAAATGCATCATGCTGTTGAACACCCTTGTCTCTGCTTTTTATTATTTCATAATCACCTATAATGTCAAATATCCTTCCTATAAAAGATTTATTCGGCAAAAAGGTTTTTATTCTATCAACAATTATATCGTTTTTAAAGGCATCAATATAAGTGTCCTTAAAGCCAGGTCCATCGTAGCTATAAACAGCAAGCATTCTCTTTTTCAAGTTAGCAGGAGCATTAAGCGCGGCATAAATTGCAATATTTCCACCCTTTGAGTGTCCTGCAACGATAAGCTTATCCCTTTTTTTCTTGCTTACTAACTCAAGATACTTAAGTCCCTCGCGTTGTGATGGAATTGGAGTAAAAAGTGCCATGTTCAAATCCTCCTTCCAACCGACAATGGTATCGTCCGTTCCGCGAAAGACTATATATGTAACCTTGTTGTCGCAGGAAAAGCAAATTGCTGAAAACTGCTTTTCCACCTCTAAGCATATATCATTAACATAGCCCCAAAGCTTAACCTTTGAAAAGCGCTTTGATGATGCGCAAGCCTTCAAAAGCAATAATATTTCGTGAGGAAGAATGGCACCGAGAGAAAAATTTTCTCCGTGTAGCTCAAAAAACGCTCTTGACGCCTCGGCAAGAGTTATTTCCTCTCCTTCACCAATGGCTGAAACGACATTTTCAAAGGGGATATATGAAAGCTCGGCAAAAATCAAGCCGTCTATTTTATTTTGAGGTGCCTCGCTAAATGTTAAATCTGCGCGCCAGTCAATATATTCAAAAAGGTTCTCCATAGCAATCGCCTCCTTTTTAGATTTATAAAGCAAACTAAGGCTAACTTCTTAAATATATAATAGCACAAAATTTTCAATCTTACAAGTGCTTATTTGTATTGAAACTTTGCAATAAACATTTCCGCTCACTACAGATAAGATGATTTTATTAAAATTTCATAATTTTTTTACCCTTTTCACATTCATAATTGTCGATTTGATATATAAAAACTCAAATCCTTGTTGACAATTTAATACTTGTGTGTTAAAATATAATATATGAAAATAATGAGGAGGAATTTGCTTTGGGAACAAAATTAACCTTTAACAGGCTTGAAAAAAAGTTCATTTTGACAGAAGAGCAATATCTCCGCATTAAGGCTGAAATTGACAAGCGCTTTGATCCTGATGAATATGGCGAAACCAAAATATGTAACTTGTATTATGATACACCCGACTATCTTTTGATAACTCGCTCTATCGAAAAGCCAATTTATAAGGAGAAGCTAAGGCTTCGCACATACGGAATCCCTACCGATTCCTCACTCGGCTTTGCTGAGGTGAAAAAGAAATACAATGGTGTTGTCTTTAAAAGGCGTATAGTTATGCCTTTACCACAGACAATTAGTTTTTTGGCAGATGAAATTGACATCGACCCGCCTACTCAAATCTCCGCCGAAATTAAGTATTTCTTGAAATTTTATAAAAACCTTGCTCCAAGAATATATATTTCCTATGACAGAAGTGCTTTTTTTTGCAAAGATGATAAGGATTTTAGAATAACATTTGATAAAAACCTAACTTGGAGATGCTATGACCTTGATTTAACTAAGGGCTCATATGGTGAGCCTCTCTTAGAAAACGGACAGGTTCTTATGGAGGTAAAGGTTCCCTCTGCTCTTCCTATGTGGCTTGTCGATATACTTTCCGAGGAGAAAATTTACACCCGCTCCTTCTCCAAGGTCGGCACAGCCTTTCTTAAAATGATTACCGCTCAAAGGAGTTACATAAAATGAAAACACTACTTAAATTCTTTACGAGTATATTTTATACCTCGAATGTTCCTGAGGGGGACACACCCGTTGGAATAAATCCTGGCTATGATTTGTTTACAGGAATGCAAAATCCTGTAATCGAGCTTGGTGATTTTTGGCTTTGCATAGGTGTTGCAATCTTGCTTGGAGTATTTGTTTCATTCTGCTATATGTATAAGAATGAATTCTCGAAAAACCTTGTTATATCAATTGCTCTTTTGCCAGTAATTGTAACTGTTCTTATTATGCTTGTCAACGGAAATGTTGGTGCAGGTGTTGCCGTAGGTGGTGTATTTGCTCTTACCCGCTTCCGTTCAGCTCAAGGAACAGCTAAGGAAATTACTCATATTTTCCTTTCAATGGCAATCGGCTTAACTCTTGGCCTTGGCTTTGTTGGTGTTGCAATTGTTTTAGCTATTGTTGTTGAGGCACTCAGCTTTGTATTCACTATTACAAAGTTTGGCATTATCAACGATAGCAGACGCACACTCAAGGTTACAATTCCTGAAAACCTTGACTATACTACTCTTTTCGATGATTTGTTTGAGAAATATACAACATCAAATATGCTCGAAAAGGTAAAGCTTAGAAACCTTGGAACTATGTTCCGTCTTACTTACACCATTACTCTTAAGGACCAAAAGCAAGAAAAGGCTTTTATTGATGAAATAAGAATGAGAAACGGAAACCTTGATGTGCTTTGCTCAAGACTTCAAAGCGAAAAAGAAGAGCTATAATTAAAAAAGCGGTGAAAATTCACCGCTTTTTTATTAGCAATGGCGAGTGATTTTTCACTCGCCATTGAATTTTTAAATTTTAGAATTCGAAAATTATAAGCTTATGCAGGCTCATGCTGTCAAGAGTAAGCGAAATCTCGCTTCCCTTTTGAACAAACTTAATTTTCTTATTGTCTGGAATTGTCTTGATTGCCTTGATTTTTTCATTTACATTAACTTTAATTTTCAAGTTGTTTAATTCAGGAAAATCAGCAAGCAAGCAAACATTTCCGCGATTAACTGGTGGAGCGTAAAGAAGATGCATAGCAAAGAAGCGCTCATTATTGCTCTTTCTAAAGCGTGCCCTACCACAGGATGGGAAGCCCTCTATACTAAGCTTCCTTTGATAAATAGCCTCAAAGCCTTTTTTAATATATCTTTCAAGCGCATAGTTTCCTGATTTGTGATAAGCATCAAATACAGGATGAGCAAAATAAAGAACATTTCCGCACTTAACAAGTGCTGGGTAAGGTGCCTTGTCGGGCTTTGGAGGGGTATTTTTGTGTCCACAGAAATGTCCGTAGGTACGATTAAATAATGGCTCATAAACATCTGCAAGAACCTCTCCGTCGCTTTCAGTAATATATGCGCTTGAATAGCTCAAGAACGGAGTTGTTATTTCGTCGATTTCACAAGAAATAAAGTCGAGATCAGAGCCAGATTTGCACTTAAGCTTTATTCCAAGCTCGTCAAAAATGCTTTCGGCGCTCGCAATTACTTTGCCACCGTTTTGAACATAGTCACAAAGCTGTTTTTTGTCATTTTCGGTAAATTTAACACAGTCAGGCAAAACAATACAGTTATACCTTGAAAGGTCGTTTCCGTCGTCGATTACATCGAACTCAAGATGCATAATTTGAAGCGCCTTTGAGCATCCAACATCCGCCTCGGTATGGCTCATCCAAAGGGCGATGTCGGTATAAGCTCTTGTATCTTCACAATATTTTTCAATTTTCGAGGCATAGTCGAAGGCGTGTCCTATTACTGCATAGGTGCTCTTATCAAGCGCGCCATATGGGTGCAAATGGTCGCCTACTGACATTGATGCACCAACACTGAGCATATCTGCACATTCGTATCTTAGAGCCTCTTTGTTTTTAAATCCGCCAAATTCGCCCCAGGAATGATGGAACTTTCCTGTCATTCCAAGGAAAAGCTTGCCGTATTTTTCAAAATATTTAGCACGAAGTGGCATAAGGTCATAGCCACCCCAAGCGGTTGGCAAATCCTCAAGCTCGTAATGAGTTTGATATGGGTGATACTCAGGACGGTTCATATCTGCTCCGCCATTATAGAAAACTGTTGCATTAGGTGCATATTCGTGAACTATTCCTGTCAAGTCCTTCATAAGCTCAATGCGTTGTTCTCTAAAGTACTTGCGTACATCCTCAAATTTCTCGGGGTCAAGCCCTTGAGCCTTCATTCCTGCCTTGCAATCCTCACAAACGCAGGTGTCGTGTATAAAGCAAATATCATAGAAAATTCCGTCAGAGACATCGAATTGCTCACAAACCTCTCTTGTTATGTCCTCAAGGTATTTCTTATATCCACCAACTGGACAAAGAGTAATCCAAGAGCAATCGCTAATAGGAGTATCAAGAGGCTCGTCAAGCTTGCCACCATTGTAGCCATAAATAACAGGCTTTTTTGTCCAAAAGTTTATTTGGTGCCACTCTGGATGCTCATCAGCATCCTTCTTGCTCCAACCCATTGTTATGTAAATAGGTGCCTTTGCGCCCGCATCGTGTATTGCATCAATCTCTTCCTTCAAAAGATTAAATTTAAGTCCTGGATTTATTGTTCCAAGCTTTGTTGGATAATAAGAATATCCGTGATGACACTTTGCAAAAACAGTTATTAAATCAACCTTTGCATCCTTTAAAATTTGTGTGAATTCAGCCTTGTTAAATTGACAGCCGATATTTTCAATATCGGGACTTGTGTGAAAGTCCAAGTGAACACATTTCATTACTTTTCTCCTACCTTTGATGAAAATATTTTATAAAGCATTTTTACCTTTGCAACATTATAGAAGCCATATATCTTTGAAAACGAACGTTTTCCGTTTTTTCTTTTAACAGTAGCCATAAAGGTAACATATCCGTTTCCCTGCTCATCACAAGCAAAATTTAGATTTTTTATGTCCTCATATAAATACGAAAAAGTCTTTTCCTTTTTTCCGCAATATAAGATAATTGCTCTTTTTGTCGTTAGGGCATATTCTATGCCCTTTCTTGACACGATTATAATAAGTGGCATAACAAGAGCAAAATAAAGTCCAACCACCAAAAATGGTATGGCAAGCGACGGCAAAAGCCTTTCTATCGAAAATCCGCTTGGCAAATTCTTTGTAATTTTTAGTGAAATAACAAGCCACGCCACAGCAAATGCTGTCCAGAATACGCCCAAAAGAACATTAAACCGTTCACTTGGTAAAAGTCTTGCTTTCTTTACAGGATTTGCACACCAAAGAACTCTTTCGTTCTCGTCAATATGCTTAGATACATTGAAATCAAGTAATTCCTTTTCCATCAATATCTCCTTTAATTTCGCTATGAATATTGTATCATATTCTAAAACTGTTGTCAATATAAAAACGGCTTGGCAGTCGCCTGCCAAGCCGAATTTTTTCATTTTTTACTCATCAGCATAATTCCAAATTACAAAATTATTATCGTAATTCCAATTTTCACTCCAATTAATGCCCTTTGCGGAGCCCTCACAATAAATAACTTCATTGTCACATTCTAAAAATTCGTGAGCATCTATAAGAGTTACGGAATTAGGAATAATTATTTTTTCAAGCAATCCACAATTTGATATTGCATAGGTTGATAT
>JAFTIV010000168.1 GCA_017456685.1 Clostridia bacterium
GGGTTGAGCCACAAACAGAGGCCTGTGAGGTTGAGCCGTTAGAGGAGATTACCTCCGAAACAAGACGGATTGCATATGGGAACTCCTCAACAGAGGGAAGAACAGGAACGAGTGAACGCTCAGCGAGCGCACCGTGACCGATTTCACGTCTGCCAGGGGTTCTTGAAGCCTTTGCCTCTCCTGTTGAGTAGCCAGGCATATTGTAGTGGTGCATATATCTCTTCTCTGTCTCGTCGTCAATGCCGTCAAGCATTTGGCAGTCCGAGATAGGACCGAGAGTTGCAAGTGTCATAACCTGAGTTTGTCCACGAGTAAACATACCGCTTCCGTGAACCCTCTTGAACATACCAACCTCAGCTGTAAGAGGTCTAATTTCGTCAAGGCGACGGCCATCAACGCGCTTGCCGTCCTCAAGGAGCCAACGACGAACTATCTTCTTTTGGATCTTATAGATAAGCTCACCGATGATAGCAGAAACGCCATACTTCTCCTCGAAGTTAGCAACGATGCTTTCCATAATTGGTTGCATTCTTGCATCACGAATTGTCTTATCGTCTGTATCAAGAGCGAACATTACATCCTTCTCGCAGAATGCAAAGATTTCGTCGAACATATCGTGGTCGAACTCGCATGATGGGTAATCAAACTTAGGCTTACCGATTTCTGCAACGATATTGTTAATGAACTTAATGAGCTGCTTAATTTCCTCATGAGCAAGCATAATTGCGTTGTACATATCCTCGTCGGATACTTCCTTAGCGCCTGCCTCAATCATTACAACCTTCTTCTCGATTGCTGCAACTGTAAGCTCAAGTGTGCTTACCTTTCTTTGCTCTTGAGTTGGGTTGATGATAATCTTTCCGTCAACCATACCCATAAAGAGACCACCGATAGGACCATTCCATGGAATGTCTGAGATTGAAAGGGCGATAGATGCGCCTATCATAGCGGTGATTTCAGGTGAGCAATCATAGTCAACTGAAAGAACTGTGAGCGAAATGTTTACATCGTTTCTCAAATCCTTAGGGAAAAGAGGACGAATAGGACGGTCAATTACTCTTGAGGTAAGTACTGCCTTCTCCGAGGGCTTACCCTCTCTCTTTAAGTAACCGCCAGGGATTTTACCTACTGAATACATTCTCTCCTCGAAGTCAACGGAAAGGGGCAAGAAGTCAATTCCGTCTCTTGGTGCTGCTGATGCAGTAGCGCAAGCGAGAATGATGGTTTCGCCATAGCGAACAAGAACGCTACCATTAGCGAGACCTGCCATTTTTCCACTTTCAACAACGAGCTTTCTGCCTGCGAGCTCATACTCATAGGTCTTATAGTTGTCAAATACCTTTTCTTGGAACATTTGTGCCATTTTGAGTTTCCTCCATTTTTGAATTTTTATTTTTTGCGGGAAATATAGCACTTAGCCATATCACCGAGCGCTTTCGGGAACATGGTTAATTGCTATTTTTACCCGCAGATTTACGAATTGGCTTTAAAAACTTAGGCTGTGCGATTGCACAGCCTAAGAGAGCGATAACCGCTTTTTCTTATTTTCTAAGACCGAGCTTCTCGATAAGTGCACGATAGCGTGTGATATCAGCCTTTGCAAGGTAAGCGAGAAGATTACGTCTGTGACCTACCATCTTGAGAAGTCCTCTGTGTGAGTGGTGGTCGTGTGGGTTCTTCTTCATATGCTCGTTAAGGGAGTTGATACGGTCTGTAAGAAGTGCAACCTGTACCTCAGGTGAGCCTGTGTCGCCCTCGTGAGTAGCATATGCAGCGATGATTTCCTGCTTTGTCATTTTTCTTTCACCTTTCTTATTTATTTGACTCCAGATACACAGGGGGCGGTTGGTGAAATGCCTTTTGGCTTAGTCCGCGAGCCGAGTATTTGGTGCCACGGTGATGATTATAGCATATAGAAATCAATTTGTAAAGAGTTTTTTGAATTTTTCTTAAATATTTTTATTTTTTCTTATAAATACTTTAATTAAAGAGAGTGCTCCGCTAACTATTAAAAGCAAGCCGAGGGCTATTCTTGGAATTTTCGGGTCTATCACATTTGCAATATGAGAGGTAATGAAGGCGCCAAGAGAGCCAAGCACCGACATTATAAGAAGCTGGTAAGGATTGATTTTTCGCTTAAATGTGTGAACAAGTGTCGCAAATAAGCCACAAATTATGAAAAACACAAGGTTAGTTCCCTGCGCTATGATTTGCTCAAAATTTAGACACAGGGTCAAATAAATTACTAAAAATCCGCCACCGCCTATACCCATTCCCATAAGTGTGGCAATAAGGAAGGAAATTATTATATCAAGCATCATTTCATCACCATACAGACACCAGAATAAATTACAAGTGCGCTAAATGCTACAGAGAGATATTTTGTCCTTATTTTATCGGTAATTAAAGCTCCAAGCGCTCCACCCACAATAGCGGGGGCGACAAGTATTTTTATCATACCTGTGTCGATATTTCCACCCTTTGAGTACGCAAAAAGGCTGATTATTGACATTGGAATAACAGCGCAAAGTGTGGTTGCGAAGCTGTCCTTTTTATCATTATCAGTAAGAGCGCCAAGCATATAAACAAGTATTATTCCACCGCCTGTACCAAGAAAGCCATTTATGCCCCCTGCAAGAAGCGATAACAGGCAAAATAGCACAAGGTGCTTTATTCCTGCTCTATCAGCAATATTTTTCATAGCTAATTCCTTTATTTTTAAAAATTTTCTACTTTTGCCAAAAATCCATTGATTTTTTATTTTATTTCTGTTATTATATTATTATATGGAATATTTTTAAGGCAATACTATGCTCTTATTTCCAAAATACACTCTACGCATTTTTGCTAATGCGATACATAAAGCTCAGTATATGAAAGGACAAACGATGAAAAAGCAACACGAAAGCTCCAAGGTAAAATCAACAAAGGTAATGCCTGCCTCTGCAACAAAGGGAAAGGGCAAAAAAATAAAAAAGCCATCTAAGATATTGTCAATTTTAAGCCGTCTTATGCCTTATATTTTGGCGGTTCTTTTTGTCGTGCTATTGTTCACGCTTGTTCGTGGTCTTGGCTTTGCCAAGGTGCTTTATGGTCTTTTCTCGACCTTCGGCTCTTACTTTATTCTTGTATTTCTTCTCTACCACTCTCTTATGTGGTATTACGATATCAAAAGGAAAATTTGCACACGACGCATTTGCTGTTCTGTTGTAATTGTTCTTTGCGTTTCGATGATACAGCATCTAACCTGTCTAAAGGAGCAGGGCTTTATCTACAAGGCAACTGAGACTCAGGCGGTTTTGAAGCCTACTATTGGTCAATTGTTTAATCTCGGTGCCTCTGGCGTTGGCGGTGGCTCAATCGGCGGTGGACTTTGCGGATTTTTCCTTTCAACAATCGGCTTTGGTCTTACTGTTGCGCTAATTTTGATTCTATTAGCGTTTATGTTCCTTCAAATGTTCAATGTTACTCCTGCTTCAATATTTAAACAGGTCTTTAAGGACAAGCTTGAGGAAAAGCGCGCTAAGAAGGAGGAAGCAAGAAGGCTTGCTTCTCTTCGCAGAAAGCACAAGAAGTTCCGCGTATTTGACGATGATGAAAGCGATTATGTTGCGCCTGTTATGGACGAGCGCATTTTGCGCGCAATGAACGAGCGCGATGAATATGAGGACACTGAGGAGGTTGAGCCAGAGGAAGAGGTTTTGGCTGTTCAACGCCAGCCCATTTCCACAGAGCCTGAGCGTCCCATGCCACTTCAGCGCAGTGTTTCTCCATATAGATACAATCCAGAGCCCGTTGTCGAGCCTACTATAAGTGACGATGCCGACGAGGAAGAAAACGAGTTTGTTTTAAGCTCTCCAAGCTATACCTCTGCCGAGAGTACTGTTGATGATTACGACGAGCCTGAGGAGCTTGAGGAGGAATACGAGGACGAGCCCGTAGCATTTGAGCCTATGCCAGAGCCAGAATACGAGGAAGAAAAAGAGGAAGAGCCCTCTCCTGCCCCGGCAAATCCTTATATTCACGAGGCGAGCGCCGAGCAAGAACAAGAGGCTCCTGCCGAGAAAAAGGGACTTTTCGGTATGTTCAAGCGCGACAAGGCTATTGATGAGCCAAAGCACGAAAGGGTGGAAAAGGAAGAGCCCAAAAAAGAGGAAAAGCCCAAGCCACCTAAAAAGAAGAAAAAGTATGTATTCCCGCCTGTTGACCTCTTCGAGTCAAAGAATGACAATGCCGATATGGATGCGGTTAACGAGGAGCTTCAGGAGAAGGCGCGTATAATTGTTGATACACTTAAAAGCTTCAATATCAGCACAAGAATTGTTGATATTTCAAGAGGACCTACAGTAACTCGCTATGAGCTTATGCCAGAGGCGGGAGTTAAGGTTCGCTCTATTGCCAACCATATTGATGATATTTCACTTTATCTTGCGGCTGAGGGCATTAGAATTGAGTGTCCTATTCCCGGTAAGATGGCGGTTGGTATCGAGGTACCAAACAGCATTACAAGCATGGTATATTTGCGCAGTCTTTTGGACGACCCTAAGTTCAAGCAAGCAAAGAGCCCTGTTACCTGTGCTGTTGGTAAGAGCATTTCGGGTGAAAACATCTATGTTGACATTTCTAAGCTCGTTCACCTTCTTGTTGCGGGTGCTACGGGTCAAGGTAAGTCTGTTTGCATCAACGCGCTTCTTGTCAGTCTTCTCTACAAGGCATCGCCTGATGATTTAAGGCTTATTCTTATAGACCCAAAAAGAGTTGAGTTCTCGCCATATAACGGCATTCCTCATCTTCTTGTTCCTGTTGTTACAGATGTTAAAAAATCAGTCGGCACTCTTCAATGGTCCGTTTCCGAGATGGAAAGGCGCTTTGAGGTTCTTGAGCAATACGAAATTCGTGATGTTGGAGAATTTAATGAGCGTGTTGACCGTGGAATTATTGATGCTGAAAAGTTTGCTCGCATTGTAATCGTTATTGATGAGCTTTACGACCTTAAGATGCAGGTGCCCGAAATTGATGATTATATTATAAGACTTACTCAAAAGGCGCGTGCTGCTGGTATTCATGTAATTATCGGTACTCAAAGACCCTCAGTTGATGTTATTACCGGTGTTATTAAGGCTAATATTCCATCGAGAATTGCCTTTCGTGTGCCTGCTCTTGTTGACTCTCGTACTATTCTTGACGAGGCGGGTGCTGAAAAGCTTGTTGCGCGCGGAGATATGCTTCTTAAGCCTGTTGGCGCACTTAAGCCTACTCGTGTTCAGGGTGCATTCATCACCGAGGACGAAAGAGAAAGGGTTACCACCTTCCTTAAGGAAAACTCACAGGGCGACAACTATGACGAGGAAATTATGAGTCAAATCGAGTCTAATGCTGCCAAGCTTCAAAAGGCTGAAAAGCGCAATGATGATGGCGAAGGCGGTGAGGGTGGCTCTGAGCTTGATGAAAAGTTCTATGCTGCGCTTGAGATTGCAACTGATATGGGTAAGATTTCCTCCTCGTATCTACAAAGAAAGCTCAATCTCGGCTTCCAAAGAGCTGCAAGAATTATTGACCAAATGGAGGAGCTTGGCTACATTGGTGAGCCTAATGGCTCCAAGCCAAGAGATGTGCTTATCACTAAGCAGGATTATCTTGAGCTTCGTATGAAAAACAGTGAGGACAACTAATTATGGGAAAATTTATTGTTATTGATGGTCTTGACGGCTCTGGAAAGGGCACTCAAACCGATATACTTGTTGAGGCATTAAGAAAAGAGGGAAAGCGCGTTCGCACGCTCTCCTTCCCTGTTTATGAAAGTGACAGCTCGCTTTTCGTAAGAATGTATCTTGATGGCAAGCTTGGAAAAAATCCGTCCGACACAAACGCATTTGTCGCATCAATGTTTTTTGCGTGCGACAGATACATAAGCTACAAAACGGATTGGATTAACGACATAAATGACCCTGATACATATGTAGTAGCAAACAGATACACCTCTGCAAACGCGGTGCATCAGCTTTCAAAGCTTCCTTTCGAGGAATGGAATGATTTTCTTAAGTGGCTTTGGGATTTTGAATTTTCGAAAATCGGGCTTCCTGTGCCTGATATTACTCTATATTTAGAGCTTCCGCCCGCGCTTTCGCTCTCTCTTGTTCGTTCAAGAAGTGCCGAGACGGGTCGCAAAATGGACATTCACGAGCTTGATACCGCTTATATGGAAAAATGCTACGATGCGGCGCTATTCTCCTGCAAGGAGCTTGGTTGGAAGCAAATCAAATGCTATAATGGCGACAAAATTAGAACAATTGATGATATTGCAAATGAAATTTTAAGTGAGGTTTCAAGGCTTTGATTTCGTTTAAGACGGGGGCTTCCTCGAATTATATTAAGGGCTATTGTCAGGAATTTGGCGATAGCGAGGAATTTTTACGCACTGTGCTAAAATGCTCTAATGAGGTATTTGAGATATACGAGGACGGAGTATTTTGCGGTGGTGCTTGCGTGCTTGATGTTAGCATAGTAAACAATTACACGCTAAAGACAGGTGCGTATATTTATGGTGCGTTTATTTGCGAGAAAATGCGAGGCAAGGGGCTATTTAGACAGCTCTGTGCGCATATTCACGAGCATTATGTGCAGGAATTTTACGATTTTATTTTAACTATTCCTGCAAGTGAGGACCTATTCCCTCTTTATGAGCGTTTGGGCTTCTCTATGCCCGTTTATGGAAGTGTATCTATGACACCCCGAATTCTAAGGCCTAAGCTTCCTGCGGACATAAAATTCCGCGAATTTGACGGCAACTACAACGATTTATACCTTTTGCATATTAGCTCAAAAGAGGTTATCAAGGATTTTGACTTTTTTGTGGCAAGCTTGGATGATTTTGATATAAAATATATCTATCACGATGACGAAAGAGGATATGCCATTTTTAGGAACGGAAGGCTCATTTTCGTATCTGCGAGCTTTGCTGAGCATATCGTTGAGAAAAAGGGGCTTATCTGCCCTATCACAGACGACTTTTTTGTGCCCGATGGGCTTTTGTGTGATTTTTTATTTGAGGTTTAATTTTATGGTTTATATGTTTTTAGCAAATGGCTTTGAGGAAATCGAGGCTCTATACACGCTTGACCTTTTAAGGCGCGCAGGAATTGAGGTTAAAACTGTTGGTGTTAATGGAAAAACAGCCACTGGCTCGCACCAAATTCCTGTAATTTGCGACATAACAGAGAGCGAGGCATCGCTTGATGACGATTTTGATATGATTATTTTACCTGGTGGAATGCCAGGCTCAACAAACCTTGACAACAGCTCGGTTGTTGATAGCTTTATTACTAAGGCTAATAGTGAGGGCAAGATGATTTGTGCAATTTGCGCTGCGCCCTTTATTCTTGGCAAAAGAGGACTTTTAAGAGGAAAGCGCGCGACCTGCTTCCCTGGCTTTGAGGACCAGCTTCTCGGGGCTGAAATTGTTGATGCAGGCTGTGTGCGTGACGGAAGCATTATTACGGGTCGTGCTATGGGTGCGGCTCACGAATTTGCGCTTGAAATTCTCGGCGCCTTAGCAGGCAATGAGGTAGCGCAAGGAATGAAAAAGTCTATTTTACTTAAATAAGGAGACCTTATATGTCTATCACACCTATTAAAAGAGCGAAGGATTTGATAAGAGCTGAATTTTCCGTCCGTCGCGATGCTCTTCCTGTAGATGAGCGCGCCCAAAGAAGCGCAAAAATTTGTAGCTATGCTGAGGGGCTTGTTAGCTTTAAGCACGCAGAGGTTGTGCTTTTATACGCGCCTATAAAATCCGAGATTGATGTTTTTCCACTTGCCTTCTCTGCCCTTGAAAAGGGAAAAAGAGTTGCTTTTCCAAAATGCAACAAGGAAAACAGAACTATGAAGTTTCACTTTATTACCTCTATTGATGATTTTGAAATTGGCGCTTACGGCATAAGAGAGCCAAAGCCTGAGCTTCCTATTTATGAGCCTGAGAACGAGGCTGGCGTTGCTATTTGCTTTCTTCCTGGGCTTGCATTTGATGTATTTGGCTACCGTCTTGGCTACGGAAAGGGCTATTACGACAAGTTTCTTCATACCTATCGTGGAAGCACTATAGGAGTTACATACACCGAGCTTATCGCCCCTTCTCTTCCTAAGGGCAAGTTTGATATCCCTTGTAACATTATGCTAACCGAAAAGGGCGTTAAGCCTATCAAGCCAGAGCGCAAATAAATTTAAAGGGGCGTCGCTGATTGAAGTGAACCCCATTTAGTTCACAAAAAATAAAAAAGGTATAACGAAGTGAAGTGAACCCCATTTAGTTCACAAAAAATAAAAAAGGTATAACGAAGAACAGGAAGAGGAAATCACCTTTTCCTGTTTTTTAATCGAGTTGTATTGTAAAAAATCAGCCAATCTTCAACAATCAGTAGAGATTGTTCAAAAGAAGTGATATAATTGCTGTACAAAGTTTCTTTTTTTAGTATGCTATGAAAGCTCTCCATTGGAGAGTCATCTATGGGAGTACCCTTTCGGCTCATAGAAATAGATA
>JAFTIV010000169.1 GCA_017456685.1 Clostridia bacterium
CAATTGTTTTTGCCTCGATAAGTCCACAGCACTCGCGCGCTACAATATAATCGGCTGTTTCTCTTTTCCAAAGAGCACGGCAGGGCTTATCGTAGGATTCGATAATTCCTATTGCATCGTATTTTCCTTGGTGGTTTGAGTACATTATAAATCCGCCCTCTGTTGGTATATTATCCATACCATAAACAAGAGAGTGAGTTTTTGCTGCCTTACGCATACGGGTCATAATCTCGCGTGCGAATTTAGCGCGGTCCTCACTTGTATATTTATCGGTCCTCTTTATCATTTTTCTCGCCTTATGAAGGTGAGTTATAATGAATATAATTTCCTTAAATACCGCCCTTTTAAAGCGTTTTTGTGCCATTTTATTCTCCTCTATTAAATCTGTTCCTTTGTCTTATAATTCTTTCGCAAATATCGCTTATTTTACACTCTCCAAAATTAGCAAGAGCGGTTTTGATTGTATCGTTTAGTGGCTCATACCATCTCTTCTCGATTTTGCCAAGACCAACGGCGGCGCCAACTATGCTTCCTACGGTGCCTGCATTGCAGTCCGTATCCATACCGCACATCGTAGCTATTGTTATACTCTTAGTATAATCAAGCTCACCCGCGACAATGCCGAGTGCTACCATTGCCATATTATTGATTGTTGCTTCGTTTGGCAGATAGCCGTATTTTTCAATTATTCTATCGGCTGTTTCGTCCCAGCTTTTTGTTTCGTTATACCAATCACGAACGAGGGTTATAGCCTCATAGAGCCTTGATTTTTGAGGGATTGAGGCAAGACCAGAGTCAATTATCGTATCGGTTGTTGGGTTCTTAGAAAGAGCGCCTGCGAGCGCGCCTGCTACGAACATTCCACCGTAAATTCCGTTTTTAGTAAGGCTAAACGAGGTATCCTTATGAGAATACTTACAAGCCTTCTCTATTTGTGCCGGAAAAATATAGCCCCAAATATCGGTTCTAATTTGTCCGTCAATACACTCTCTCCACGGGTTAATTGTGTATGGAATTCTATCAAGTGGGAGTGTACCACCTACAAAATGATGATATGCAACTCTTGATGCGCACCAGCACCAGTAATATGGGAAGCTACCGCACCAATGATTGCCTATATCAGCCTTTGTAAAATCAAGTCCCTTTTCCTCGACGAGTGCAAGTCCTAAGAGGGTGTAGTGAATATCGTCATCCGCCTGAGCGAATTTTACATAGTCCTTTGCGCTATGAATACAATCCTCTCTAAGAGTAAAGCTGAGCTTTTGTGATTTTGGTGGAACAAAATCATTCAAGGGGTATGCGTCAACGCTTTCAAGATATTCTCTTATAAACTTTTTAGTAAGTCCCATTTCAAGAGGCTTTCCAAGGATTACAGCGGAGCATCTACCGTAAAACGCACCGTATATTCTGTCCTTATATTCCTCGTCGCTAAGTGGCTCAAGCACGGGCATTTTTCCTGCCTGTGCCATACTTTCATCAAGCTCATTTGGCTCAACATAAGGGTAATCAGCCCTTAATGGGGTGTCCATTATTTTCACGAGATTTTCGTATGGGCGCTTCCAAAAATCGTCGCCCTCAGGATATTTATCCTGCTCATTTGGATTTGGACGAAAATCCGCGCTATTTTCATCATTTACTATGTATTTTTCAACATCATAGCCCTCCTCGAAAAGAGTTCTATACTCCTCACAATAGAGCTTTTTATAATCTGCGTAGCCTGGCATAATAACTCTCCTACTTTTTCATTTCAATAAGGTACATAAGCATTTCGCTTGCGTGCCACGAGTGAGGTGCGCCACATTTATGCTTCGCATATTCCTCGCTAAGAGGTGCAATTTTTTCATATGTCGCCTCCGAGGCGCAAATCTTCCAGCTCATTGGGTATTTTACCTCAAGGTATTTCTCATCAATTGGCTCGTTTTCAAAATGCTTTATTGCCCACCAAAGGTATGGATACCATTCATCATAGCTGTTTTCATATTTTGTTTCTCTTTCAACCTCGCTTCTATCCATCCAAAACATTCTTGAATAATTATCAAAATTGCCTGCGATTTTAATAAATGAGGTGTCAATGCCAAGTCTGTTAAGACCGAGCTTTAGCCAAAGAGTTGAATACTCCTCGTGATGATTATAATCGGTAATGCCTGTGAGCATTCCGTTTTCCATTATTCTTTTAGCCTCGCTTACAATTTCCTTGACAAGAGGGTATTCCTTGTCAACAAAGAAGGACAAAACAAACGCGAGCTGACCAAGGTTATCAGGCTCACAATTGCCCTTATTATTCTTATCATAAAGCTCTGTTATCGAAAGAGCCCAAGGGCGCAAAAGCTCAACATTTCCTGTTGCATCAAGGGCAAGCGCCATCATTGCGCCATCGCGATACCATGGCTTATCATAGACATAAATGTTTGGCACGGGGCTTGTACCTATAAAGCTTGTCAAAATCTCCTGATGAAGAATACGAAGCTGTGCTGGATATTTACAATCCTCAAAGTCAGGAAGGCGTATTTTTGATTCTGCAAGGCAAATTATGTTCTCTCTTTCACCGCTTGTTGTTTCGCTTACATACAAGCCGTTTTCGTTCTCCTCAATTAGGAAAATTTTATTATCGGTTGTCCAAATTACAACCATATATCTATCGAAAAGAAGCTTCTCCTTATTTACACTCCAAGAAAAAGCCACCCTTCCAGATTGTATCTCAATGAGCTTACCATCCTTATAGAGGTGCTTAGTACGATGACCCATTCCAAATATATAAAATTGCTTTTCAGGTGTTATCATTATGATAATCTCCTCGAATAATTATTGGCTCCTTATATATTAGCACAGAATTTGTCATTTTGCAACATTTTAAATGATTTATGTTGACTTAATGTTAAAATAATGTTAAAATAAAATATATTTTAAAAAAAGGGGGAAAAATAACTATGACAAGGCTTAAAAAGCGCATTATTATAATTTCTGTTTCTGCTTTTCTTGCAATTTTAGCACTTGTATATCCCTTCTTTTGGATTGGTGAAAGGGTCGCGCTTGGCTTTGAGAGATGGGTGCCACAATACGAAATGGTTGACATTTCCGCACTTTTAGAAAAAGGCGAGCTTTCAAGCGATGATTACAGGGTGCTTTATGAGCAAACTGGGCTTTCAAAATTAGCGATAGATGATATGCTTATTCTCGAGGACGGGAAAGAGCAAATTTTGAATATGCAGCAATGCTTCTTCAAGGATTATGAAATAACGGACGACAATTTCGCTATTTTTTCTCATTTTTATGAGGTAAAGGGAATTTATCCGCTTGCTCCACTTAAGGATGGAGATATCATTATCTCGGGCTCTACTGAATTTTCTTGGTGGAATATGGGGCATTGTGCGATGGTTTCAAGCGCTGAGGACAGCGAGATTATTGAGATAAATGGCTTTGGAGACTATTCTGCTGAGACATACATATTTTCTATTATGAAGCGTGGCAATTTTATCGTTTTGCGTCCTAAGCTTGACACGGAAACGGTTGCTCAAATTGTAGAATACACTAAAAGCGAGCTTCTTGATTTGCCATATGACGCGACAATAGGCGTTCTTTCAAGAAAATATAACGAGGAGATAAATGCCACTCAATGTGCGCATATCTTTTGGTATGCTTATTATCAATTTGGGTATGATATAGATTCGAATGGCGGAACTGTCGTTACTCCTCAAAACATATCGAATTCTCAATACTTTGATATTGTTCAAGTGCAGGGCTTCGACCCATATGCACTTTGGAAGGATTAAATATGCTTATCAATTATGGCTCTTTTATGTACTTTGCGTACATTTTTATAGCGGTTGGAGCTTGTATCGGTGCATTTTTTGCGTTAAGGCATAAAAGCGAGAGGGTTAAACGGATTACTCTTCTTTGTATTGCACTTGTTAATTTTGTCCAGCATATTTTCAAGGCTCTTATTTACCCGCACTATTGGGGAAGCTTTTCTCCGCACCTCTCAAGCGCATACAATGTCTGTGCGTTTTTAATTCTTGCAACTCCGTTTGTACTTCTTTTTGGCAATGAGTTAATTAGAAATTATATGACGTATTTAGGCACTATTGCAGGAATGATTGCTATGCTTGTTCCGTTTTGGTTCATCGGCAAGAGCGCGTTTCAATGGGAAGCCTATCGCTTCTATTTATGTCACTCGCTTTTGTTTATAAGCTCGCTATTGCCTGCTCTTCTTGGATTTCACAAGATGAGATGGCGCCACTTTTGGAAAATGGGGCTTTTGTTCCTATTGATGCTTGCCATTATTCTTTTAAACGATGTGTTCTTTGTTGCGATTGATGGCTACGATGGCACAAATCCCAACGACATATACGGAAGCCTATGCCTTATAAATCCCTGCTGGTCAGTTCTACCACCAAGCAATTTTGACTGGCTTGTTTCCATAATTGCGTTTTTCTCCCCAGCCTTTTTGATGGGTGGAAATTCATCTGGATTTTATGTGCCGATTTTATGGTATGCTATTCCTATGTATCTTGGAATTACTCTTGCGGCGTTTATTGTGTGCGCGCTACTTGATTCAAGCGCATTTAAAGCGGATTTTAAAGCATTAAAGCAAATAGCCAAGCAAAAACTCAAGAAATGAAAAATCGAGGCAAAATTGCCTCGATTTTTGTTTTTATTTGTCTGTTATTCCATATATACCTATCTCGCACACCTTGGTGCAACCGCGAGAGGTGTCATTAAAGGTGATTTTTACGCTCTTTATGCTCTTTTCAACATCAAAGCTCACGGTATGCTTTGATGTGCCATTTGCATCCGTTAGCGAGCTCCATGTGCCGATGTCTGTCCATTCTGTACCATCATAGATTGAAACGACGAGGCTTTGGTCGCAATATCTTTCAAAAATCACCTCGACATAATCAACGCTTGAGGTATTGAACTCCAAAAGCAATTCAACAGGATTTGTTCCGTTTGTCCAGCCTGTGGTATCCTTTCCATCAAACATTTCACCAAGATAGGTCCACGCATTTATGCCATCGGTTGCGGTTAGCTCTGCTTTAGGAGCAATATTTGCATATGTGGTTGTGATTTCCTTCTCCATATTACAGCCAGAGCACTTAGCAAGTACAAGTCCGTCCTCTGTCTTGGTCGCTTCCTTTATGATCTCCCTATTCTGGCTAAAATCATGCCCTTTAGGCTTGGCGAGGTCCGTTTTACTGGTTTTATCGCAATTTTCGCATCCGTATGATGTATATCCCTCGGTTTCGCATCCCGGCTCTACTACCTCCTTGAACACAGTAAAGCTGTGTCCCTTTGGCACGGTATAGTTTGTTTTATAGGTTACATAACAGAATATGCACTCGTAAACTGCATAGCCGTGAGTTTCACAGCCTGCCTTTACTGTTTCTATTCTACCATATCTATGATAACAGCCGTTATCGTAAAGGTCGTTTCCACCGAAATAAATTTTAACGGGCTCATCACTATTTACAGGAACATCCTTAACTGTTATTGCATTTACTCCACTTCCCTTGGAAACTGTAACAGGCTGTTGCACGCCATCTATTACAGCATACGCGCTTGTTACATTAGTTGGAACCTGAAGCTTTACGGTCATTGGGATATTATAGATATCCTTATCAAGGTCGTGAGTGATTGATATGCTCATAGACTCTCTGTCAGAGGCTACATAGTTGATTTTAGCTGACTCTATTTGCTTAAGATATATTGAAACATCCTCAAATGAAGCAACCCATACGGTGTCCTTATAGTGGTTATAAAGATATTGACAGTGAGAGCTGAAGAATTGCTTTGTTGCATCTCTACCGCTTGCATTATCCGTTACACAGTGATAAAGCTCAACTGTCCAGCTACCTGCTTGCTTAACCGCATTAGCAATGCTTTGATTGAACATATCGACATCACTTGTGCTTAAAACAGAGATTGATTTTACGCGATAAAGGTTATAATCTCCGCCGATTTTAACTGTTCCGCCCTCTGCCTCAAGACGATTTGAAATTGCGTAATCCTTGAGATATTCCTCATATGGATCGTTAATATGCGCAAAGGGTGTTGCGAAGGTCAAAACCCTTTGGGTTGGGAATTTTTCTCTTAAATAATATATTGCATCCTTTATTTCGTGCTCATAGCCACTTGAGGCAAGCTCTGGTGGATTTATATGATCATAGCCGTGACAGCCTGCATCGAGGTAGCCCTCTGCAAAAATCTCGTTCCAGTCCTTTATAAGTGAATCGTTAAGGAAGCAGGGACCAAGCATTGCCGTGCCTCTAAAGCCGTATTTTGCATAAATGCTTGATACATATCTTCCAGTACCAGAATCATAGCCATCATCAAAGGTCATTGTAAGCGCTGAGCTATAGCCGTGATAATATCCAGAAAAGGTTGGTGCGTTAAATGCATTTGTGCCGTAAATCCATTTTCCATTTTTGTCTATTTTGTTAGAATAAACGGTTTTGTCGGGTGCTGGCTCTGTCTTTTCCTCTTCCTCACTTGAGGATTCATCGCTTGAGGATTCGTCGCTTGATTCATCCTCCTCGTCGTCGCTTTCGTCGCCACTTGATTCGCTCTCGCTCGAGGATTCTTTGTCGTCATTTTCCTTGCCGTTAGGGTTCAAAAATCCATCAAGGTCACAGGAAACAAGGCAAAAAATAAGTAAAATTGACAAAAGAGATAGTAAAATTCTTTTCATTTTTTTCTCCATATGTAAAAATAATGCACTAAATATAGTATAGCATTTATTTAGCGCATTGTCAAGAAAAGAAAAATGTGCATTTTTCAATGCACATTTTTTGCTTTTTATTAAACAACTCCTTGAGCCTTCATAGCCTCTGCAACCTTGATAAAGCCTGCGATGTTTGCGCCAGCTACAAGGTCGTCACCAAGACCATACTCATTTGCTGCCTTGATTGAAGCCTCGAAGATGTTCTTCATAATTGTCTTGAGCTTTGCGTCAACCTCTTCTGCGCTCCAGCTGTAACGCATTGAGTTTTGTGACATTTCAAGACCAGAAACTGCAACTCCACCAGCATTAACTGCCTTTGAAGGAGCTACGATAACTCCGTTTGCCTTGAGGTAAGCAATAGCCTCATTTGTTGTAGGCATATTTGAAACCTCAACATAGTACTTAACACCATTAGCAACGATTTGCTCTGCTTCCTTCATACCAACCTCGTTTTGAGTTGCGCAAGGCATAAGAATGTCTGCCTTTACGCCCCAAGGCTTTTGACCTGCGAAGAATTCAACGCCGAACTTATCAGCATAGTCTTGAACTCTGTTACGGCAGGAAGCACGCATTTCGAGCATATAGTTAATCTTTTCCTCTGTGCTAATTCCGTCTGGGTCATAGATATATCCGTCAGGACCTGAGATTGTTACAACCTTACCACCGAGCTCGTGTACCTTCTTTACAGTACCCCAAGCAACGTTACCGAAGCCAGAGATTGCAAAGGTCTTGTCCTTGATGCCGTCCTTGAAGTAGTTGAGCATATTCTCGGTGTAGTAAACAGCGCCGAAGCCTGTAGCCTCTGGACGAATAAGTGAACCGCCATAAGGGATACCCTTACCTGTCAAAACGCCTGTGAACTCGTTTCTAAGTCTCTTGTATTGACCGAACATATAGCCAACCTCTCTTGCGCCAACACCGATATCACCAGCGGGAACGTCAAGGTCTGCACCGATATGTCTTGAAAGCTCTGTCATAAAGCTTTGGCAGAAGCGCATAACCTATGCATCGCTCTTGCCCTGTGGGTCAAAGTCAGAGCCACCCTTACCACCGCCCATAGGGAGTGATGTAAGGCTATTCTTAAAGGTTTGCTCGAAGCCGAGGAACTTAATGATGCTCTCGTTTACAGATGGGTGGAAGCGGAGACCGCCCTTGTAAGGACCGATTGCGCTGTTGAACTGAATTCTGTAGCCACGGTTAACTTGAACTACGCCCTTGTCGTCAACCCACGGAACTCTAAACTTGATGATTCTCTCAGGCTCAACCATTCTCTCAAGAACACCACTTGTTATGTAGTCAGGGCGCTTCTCGATAACTGGCTCGATTGATTCCAAAACCTCTTTGATTGTTTGGTGGAATTCGGGCTCGTTGGGATTTCTCTTGATTACTCTCTCAACAAGCTCATTAAGATATTGATTTTTAAAGCTCATTGTAAATACCTTCCTTGTATTAAATAAATTACTTTTTTATTGTAGCACACTGATTTTTTCTTGTCAATAAAAAATATTCAAGAAATTTAGATTTTTTAATAGTTTTATGAATTTAAACAAATAAAAGAGGAATTTTATACATATTTATATGTATTTTTTGTTAATTTTGAATAGAAAGAAAAACAGTTGCGATTTCGCAACTGTTTTTTGCTTTTAGTTTTTCTTCCAGGTGGCGGGGGTTAGGAGCAGGAGCATTGGGAAAATTTCAAGTCTGCCGACGAGCATATCAAAGATAAAGACGAGCTTTGATACGTTCGAAAAGCCTTGGAAGGTTCCGGTCGGTCCTACCACTGACAAGCCCGGACCGACATTATTTATCGTTGCAGATACTGCGGTAAAGTTAGTTGTCAAATCGAAGCCATCAAGAGATATCACAAGCAACGATGCAAGAAAAATTAAAATGTACGCAACAAGATAAAAGCATACAGTACGAACTGTTTCATTCTCTACGGGTCGCTTATCAATAGATATTTTCTTAACCTGTCTTGGGTGAAGCATCAGCTTTAGCTCGTGAAGCATTCCCTTTACAAGGATTACGATACGAGATACCTTTATACCTCCGCCCGTCGAGCCTGCGCATGCTCCTATGAACATAAGAATTACAAGTATTGTTTTAGAGAACACGGGCCAAAGGTCAAAATTCTCTATCGCAAAGCCTGTTGTAGAAATTACTGTAGCTACGCTAAATGCGGAGTGTCTTACTGACTCACCAAGAGTGTAATTGTAAATTTTTCCCGAGGTTACAAAGATATTTATTGCGATTGCGGTAATTGCCACAAGCACAATTATCAAAAATGCCTTAACCTCTGTATTAAATGCTTCCTTAGGCTTTTTTCTCAAAAGCAGATAATAGGAGTTAAAGTTTATTGAGAAAAGAAGCATAAATATAATTGTTACAACCTGAATAAATGGTGAATAGCCTGCTATTCCGTCCGCTTTGACGGAAAATCCACCTGTTCCTGCTGTTGCAAAGGCTGTATTCAATGCATCAAAGGCAGGCATTTTACCGCACAAAAGGATTACAAACTGAGCAATGGTCATTACAAAATAAATTGAGTACAGCACCGCCGCGGTTGTCTTAACTCTTGGCACAAGCTTATCAACGGTTGGACCTGGGCTCTCTGCTCTCATAATGTGCATATTACGCGCTCCGCTAAGGGGCAAAAACGCCATAATGAGAACCAAAACTCCCATACCGCCTACCCAGTGAGAGAAGCTACGCCAAATCAAAATAGATTTAGGCAGAGCCTCAACCGAGGGGTATGCCTCTGTTGGGAAGATTGTAGAGCCTGTAGTGGTGAAGCCTGACACGGTTTCGAAAAGTGCATCTACAAAATCTACACCATTAAACCAAAACGGAAGCGCGCCAAAAATACTCATCGCTATCCAGCTAAGGGCTACTATTACAATGCCCTCCTTGGCATATATAAATTCGTTAGTTGGCTTTTTTATAAGAAGCATAGCTCCTACCGCCAAGCAAAGCGACATAGCAACAAGGAACGAAACAAGAGCTGCTTCCTTATAAACTATTGCGGTTATAATTGGAACGAGAAAGAATAGGGCTTCAAACAAAAGAATCCAACCAAGTGTTCGTTTGATTATTTGAAAATTCATATTTTTTCCTTATTTCAATACATCGGTAATATCGTGAAGTGATACGAGCTTAGATACAGTTACAACTGCATCTCCTGCCTCGATAACATCATATCCACGAGGAATTATTACTTGGTCGTTACGAAGAATTGCTGCAATAAGCACATCGGGCTTGAATTTAAGCTCGCTAATTGGCTTACCTATTATTGGTGAGCCTGCTTTTATGATAAATTCAGCAGCCTCGACCTCGTCTTTTATAATGTTATAAAGGGTCTCAACATTACTGCCGACTGTATTTTGAGTTGCTCTTACATATCTAAGAATCATATCGGCAGTAACATTTTTAGGGGAAATTATTGTATCAAGCTCAAGGCGGTTAATAACGCTATCATAATCAATTCGATTGATTCTTGTGATAACCTTTTCAACACCCGAGTTTTGCGCAAACAAGGAAAGCACCATGTTTTCCTCATCGTGATTTGAGAGGGTTACAAATGCATCTGTTTTATCAATGCCCTCCTCCATCAAAAGCTCTTGGTCAGCGGTGTCGCCATTTATGATGTCAACATTTTTCCATTGAGTGCAAAGCTCCTCACAAAGCTTAAGGTCCTTTTCGATAATCTTTATTGAAATGCCCGAGCTTTCAAGGATATCGCAAAGGTAGTGAGTAAGAACTCCTCCGCCTGCGACAATTGCATCCTTAATGGTTTTTCCTTTATAATCAATTTTCGCAAAGAAGTCCTGTGCGCTTTTATGAGATGCAATTATAGAAATTATATCCTTTTCCTCAAAGGTTGAATTACCATTAGCAATATCTGCGTCCTCGCCACGCTCTATGGTACAAACAAGGACATCACAATGAAGCTTTGAAATGATTTCTTTAACTGACATACCTATAATACGGCTATTTTTAGGGATTTTGAATTTTATAAGCTCAACTCTTCCCTTTGCGAAGGTTTCAATTTTTATTGCACTTGGAAATCTTAAAACTCTCGCAATTTCCTCGGCAGCTGCAAGCTCTGGATTAATTACCATAGCAAGTCCAAGCTCATCCTTAAGATATGGTGCCTCCGTGCTATATTCAGGGTTCTTTACTCTTGCAATGGTTTGGCAATTTCCAGCCTTTTTAGCAATCATACAGCATAACAAATTAAGCTCATCCGAGTTAGTTACAGCAATGAGCAAATCGGCATTATCAATGCCAGCCTCCTGTTGTACTGCGTGAGTCGCACCATTACCGACGATTCCCATGATATCAAATTTATTAGCAATATTTTTCACCTTTTTGGCAGACATATCAATAATTGTAACAATATTGCCATCATCGTTAAGCTTTTCAGCAAGAGTTTCTCCAACTCTGCCGCAGCCAACTATAATAATGTTCATAAGATACCTCTCATTAACAAAATTTATGTTAGATTTAATTATACTACATTATTTATTTTTAGTCAAGAGAATAAATAGAAAAAGCCCAAGTCGAAAAATTCAACTTAGACTTTATTGCCATAAACGTGATAAAAGGTGTCTAAACAGAGGTAACAACGAACAAAAGGTGTCTGATTCGACTTACATCAAAGGAAACAGAGATTCATTCGCTTACAATGTTATTTGCTTTTAGCATTGCAACGAACTCATCACTTATAAGCCAAGTTTCGCCCGTATGTATAAAATACCAATTATCATTATATTGATATGGACCAGATAGCTCTATTTGTATGCGAGGATCATCTTTCAAAAACATTTTCAGGTATATATACGTTTTGTGATCTA
>JAFTIV010000170.1 GCA_017456685.1 Clostridia bacterium
ACAGTGTGCAAAATACACAAGTGATATTTTTGCTATCGCAAAAGAGATATTCTCACTCCGTGAGAGTGATATATTGCAACCGTAGCCATTTTGCTTCCTTTCCTGTTTTGAGAGAGGTTGCAATGTGAAATATTTTGCTGTGCGCAAAATACGGAGATTAGCTTATCTTAAAGGTGCATTTTGCACAAAAATCGTCTCTTCACTCTTATCTCTTCTTTCCTTTGCAAAAGAAAAAGACGCGATTTTTCATCGCGCCTTTTAATTATTTTCCTGCGAAAAGAGCGAGGGCAATTGCAAGAATTAAAATTCCAACATCTGCCAGAACTGCTCCAAGCATCGGCACTATGCCAAGGGCTGTGAGGATTAGCATTGCGCCCTTAATCACAAGTGAAAGAATAATATTTGCAACAACTGTCCTCTTTGTGCTTCGTGCAATTTTGATTGCCCTTGCTACCCTTTCGATATCATCATCCATTATAACGACATCACTGCTTTCAACCGCGCTATCCGAGCCAATAGCACCCATTGCAATGCCTACATCTGCCCTTGCGAGGCAGGGGGTGTCGTTAATTCCGTCACCACAGTATGCCACAGCACCCTTTTTCTCAGCAAGCATTTTTTCGAGCATTTCAAGCTTTTCAGCAGGTGAAAGCTCTGCAAATGCATCGTCCGCATGAAGAGAGCGCGCAATTGATTTAACCTTTGATTTTTTGTCACCGCTAAGAATAATTTTGTCCTTGATTCCCATTTCGGTGAGCTTTTCGAAGGTGATTTTGCTATTTGCCTTAAGCTCATCTCCCATTGAAATTGAGCCTATATATTTGCCATCAATTGACACATAGATATTTGCGTGAGCCTCGCTTGGTGGATTTACAAATTCTCTATTTCCCGCCTTGATGTGTCCGTAGCTTGAGTCACACTCAACGCCAAAGCCGACCTCTTCGTGATAATTTTCTCCAGATGCAAAATCAATATTCACCTTTTGCGCCTCTGTTACAATTGCAAGCGCGATTGGGTGAGTTGATTTCTGCTCTGCCATGCAAGCGTATTTCAAAAGCTCGGTTTTGCCAATGCCAGAAACAGGCTCAATTTTAGTTACATGAAGCTGAGACTTTGTAAGTGTTCCCGTTTTATCAAAGGCAATAGTCTTTACCTTACAGAGCATATCTATTACAGATGAGCCCTTAATCAAAATGCCCTTTTTTGATGCGTATGCTATACCGCAAAAGTATGCAAGCGGAACTGATATTACAATTGCACAGGGGCAGGACACGGCAAGCATTGAAAGCGCCTTATATGCCCACGGTGAAAACTGATAATTATCAAAAAGTGGTGGTACAAGTGCGAGCAAAAGTGCAAGAATTATAACTACAGGGGTATATATTCTTGCAAAAGCCGTAATAAATTTCTCGCTCTTGGTTTTTCTTTCGAGTGCGTTTTGAGAAAGGTCAATAATTCTTTGGGCTGCGCTACGCTCAAGCGTTCTTTTCACCTTAATTATAAGCACAGCATCGCAGTTAAGACAGCCCGAGAGCACCTCGCTTCCCTCTCTTACCTCGACCGGCAGACTCTCGCCTGTCATAACAGAGGTATCTATCATTCCAATGCCCGAGACAATTTCTCCATCAAGAGGAATTCTCTCGCCTGGCAAGACCTCAATAAGCTCGCCAACCTGAACGATTGATGCGTTTACAATATCTCCGCTTTGGAGCCTTGCCTTATCGGGGCGAATTTGAGCAAGCGACTCGATGCTTCTTTTTGAGGAATCACTTGCGATGTCCTCAAAGATTTCGCCTATTGTATAAAGAATTAGAACTAAAATTCCCTCGAAAAATTCGCCTATGATCATAGCGCCAAGCGACGCCACACACATAAGCATAGTTTCATCAATTCGTCTTTCCTTAAAGAGCTCCCTTAGAGCATCAATAATTATCTCATACGCAATTATTATGTATGCTACTATGTTACAAACAAGAGCCATAAGTGCCTGCTCAAAACGAGAAAGAACGAGCGCCTCTATAAGCAACAGCGCAGAAATAAGTATTCTTGCAAGCCCTACTCTATGCTCCTTAATAATGCTTTTCATTTTATTCAACAATGTGCTCCATACCACAATCTATAATAGCTCTTACATGCTCGTCTGCCAAGGAATATATCATTGTCTTACCGCTTCTTCTCGATTTAACAAGCGAGCTTGTTTTAAGAACCCTTAGCTGATGAGAAACAGCTGATTGCGTAATATCAAGGAATTCCGAAATTTCACTAACATTCATCTCGCTTTGAGTGAGTGCGCACAAAATTCTTACTCTTGTTCCATCGCCAAAAACCTTATAAAGCTCGGCAAGGGCATCAAAAACCTCGTTGTTTCTTAAAATTGCCTCTTTAATTTTTGATACATTTTCGTTTTCCATTTTTATTCTCCTTGAATTTATATGAATATTTGTTCATACATTCATTATATTACAGCAAAATTTCTTTGTCAATACTTTTTTGAAAAACTCTTGCGATTTTTTTAATAGTATGATAAAATCATAATAATAATGAATGAAAAGGAAGATTTCGGTTTGAAAAGGGCTTTAATTGCTATAAGTGGTGGCGTTGACTCCTCTGCTGTTGCCTTTCTTATGAAGGAAGCGGGCTACGATTGCGTTGGTGTGACTATGAAGCTACATTCCGCAAGGGATTGTGTAAGCGAGGGCTGTGTCACAACTGACGATATTGAGGACGCAAGGCGCGTTTGTCAAGGGCTTGGAATTGACTACTCTGTGGTTGATTTTTCGGGTGACTTTGAAAAATATGTAATTAAAAATTTCATAGAAGCATACGAAACCGGTGCAACCCCAAATCCTTGCATTGAGTGCAATTATCACCTCAAATTCGACAAGCTTTTTGAGCATGCAAGGGCGATTGGCTGTGATTTTATCGCCACAGGTCACTATGCGCGCATTGAATATGATGAAAAATACGGGCGCAGGGTTCTTAAAAAGGGGCTTGATGAGTCCAAGGACCAGAGCTATGTTTTATTTCGCTTATCACGCGACCAGCTTGAGCATACGCTATTTCCGCTTGGAGAGTTATCCAAGAGCGAGGTAAGAGCAATTGCAGAGCGCGCTGGGCTTGATGTAAGCGCAAAAAAGGACAGTCAGGACATTTGCTTTATTCCCGATGGGGATTATGCAAAATTTATTGAAAATTACACTAAAAAGAGCTACCCCTGTGGCAATTTTGTCACTCTTGATGGCAAAATCTTAGGTCAGCACAAGGGGATTATTAGATACACTATAGGTCAGGGCAAGGGACTCGGGCTTGCGCTTTCGCACCGAATGTATGTTTGTGCAAAGAGGCTTGACACAAACGAGGTTGTTATTGGAGATAACGAGGACCTTTTTTCAAGTGAGCTTTGGGCAGATAATGTAAATCTCTCAGCACTTGACACAATTGACAAGCCCTTGCGCGTTCAAGCAAAGGTGAGGTACAAGCATTCGGCGCAAAATGCAACTGCGGTTATAGAAAATGGGCTATTACACATATGCTTTGATGAGCCTCAAAGAGCCATTTGCAGGGGACAGAGTGTCGTTATTTACGATGGTGACATTGTGCTTGGCGGTGGAACGATAAAATAAAAGAACGGCTTATTTAGCCGTCCTTGCAATACACATGCTACACGGGGTGTAGCCCTTATCGGTGAGTGCTTTTACATCGTAGGTAAGAAGCATATTGTCCTCACTCATATTTTCAACCATACCGCAAAATTGGGTGTGATATTTCTTGGTGCTTGTATTAGCGACATATTCTCCGCTTGGGACCATTCCGCCTATGTGCGACTCGCTCTGCTCATCTTCCGTATATGTAGAGCTATTCTCTATTACAGTTTTGTCAGCGCAGGACGAAAAAAACACGCACAAAAGAAGCAAAAGCACAAGAATTCGTTTCAAGAAACCACCCCCATTTGACAATTTACAACATAATTCTATCACAAACAAGAGGAAAAATCAATATGGAAAAGGCAAAGCTTGACAGAATAAATTATCTTGCTAAAAAGCAACGCGAAGAGGGGCTCACCGATGAGGAAAGGGCTGAGCAGGCATCGCTTCGCGCCGAGTATGTTGCTGAATTTCGCACATCCTTAAGAGGAACGCTTGATTCGACATACATTCAATATCCTGACGGAACTAAAAAGAAGGTTGAGAGCAAAAGGAGCTGATTTTTTCAGCTCTTTTTGTGTTTTTGAAATTGAAATTTATGTTAAAACTTTTATAATATATCTTTAAATATTTTAAAATTTTTAACTTTTGCTTGAAATGGACTATATTATATGCTACAATAAAAGGCACAGCATTATTGGGCAACGCCTTGATAGCAATTTTTTAGAAGGGAGAATTTATTTATGTATCTTATTATTGCGGAAAAGCCATCGCTTGCAAGAAACATTTTAGCTGGCATCGAAAAGGTCCAAAGCGATGAAATGAAAAAGCGCACAGGATACTATGAGGGTGGCAATTATATTGTCACTTGGGTTTTTGGACATTTATTCTCCTTAGCAGATATTGAGGACTACAAGCCAACTGACAATCCAAGATGGACAATGGACAATCTTCCCTGCTTTCCCGAGACCTTTAAGTTTAATCTTAAAAGAGGGGCAGACAAAAAGGTTGATGCGGGTGTTCAAAGACAGTTTGATATAATCAAGAGGCTTTGCAATCGCAGTGATGTTGATACAATTGTAAATGCGGGCGATGCGGACCGCGAGGGTGAAATTATCGTTCGTCTTTGCGTTTCTCACGCACTTGAGGCAGGCAAAAAGAGGCTTGCGCGTCTTTGGCTTCCCGACCAAACGCCAGAAACCATCAAGCAGGCGCTTGGCGAAATGAAGGACGAAAGCGAATATGAGTCCTTGGCAAACGAGGGCTTTGCAAGAACATATATTGATTGGCTTTACGGAGTAAACCTCACTCGCTTTGCCACCTTAAAAACAGGAAAGCTTTTAAGGGTTGGTAGAGTTATTGTGCCTATTGTAAAGGCGATTTACGACAGAGACAAGGAAATTAAGAATTTCGTGCCTGAGAAGTATTATGTTATGACCTCGCACGAGATGACAAACAACGAATATGTTGACTTAACCTCTAAAAAGAGGTTCACAAAGGACGAATATCAAAAGGCGCTTGAGGAATGCACAAGGTACAATGCTGAGGAAGCAATTGTTACCTCTGTAAAGAAAAAGCGCACTACTATGAGTCCGCCGAAGCTATTTTCTCTCTCAAAGCTTCAAAGCTATCTTGGAAAGAAGTTTAAGCTGTCTATGGACGACACGCTTACAACCGTTCAAAAGCTTTACGAGGACGGCTATGTAACCTACCCTCGTACCAACTCAGAGTATCTTGCAACCGCTGAGCAGGGCAAGGTCAAGAGTATTCTTGCGAATGTTAAGAAGCTTGGCTATCCTGTTGCGTTTCGTTTTTCTAAGAGCATTTTTGACGACGCAAAGATTGAGTCACACTCTGCTCTAACGCCGACCTATAAAATCCCTGACCCTAAGACTCTTAGTGACAGAGAAAGAACAGTTTACACCGCTATTCTAAGAAGATTTGTAGCGGTATTCTGTGAAAACGAATGTATAGTTGAAAAGAACGAGATTAAGATAAATGTCGGTCAGCTTGAGGAGTTTGTTCTCAACGGAACAGTTATTATTGAGCCCGGTTGGACAAAATTTGAGGACAGCAATCAAAAGGACAAAATCCTTCCTCGCCTTGAAAAGGGTGACAGGGTTGCAATAAATTTTGTTCCTACCGAAAAGGAGACTACTCCGCCTAAGCATTACACGATTGAAACACTAAACAATTATCTAAAAAATCCATTTAAGGACGAAAAGGCGAGCGCCGATGAGAGCGATGATGACGAATATCGTGCTATTTTTGAGGGTCTTGAGCTTGGAACTGAGGCAACAAGAACGGGAATTATCGAAAACGCCTGCAAGAGCGCTTATATTTCGCTTAAAAAGGATTCATATTATATTTTGCCTGATGGTGAGTACCTTATTGAGTCCTTATCTCAGCTTGGAATTATTATGGACAAATATAAAACCTCCGAGCTTGGTCAGGCACTAAAAAAGGTTTATAGAGGAGAGTTCTCGATAGGCGACAGCGTTGCGCTTGCTCAGAGCGAGATAAGCAATGTATTTAACCTTTCTAAGGACGTAACTATTGAAAAGGACACAAATATTGGCTTTTATGGTGATATTGTTGGAATTTGCCCGCTTTGTGGTGGAAATGTAATCCGCACGAAGTTCGGCTACGGATGCTCAAGCTTCCGTGAGAATGGTTGTAAATTCTCTATTTCAAAAACTATTTGCTCGCGCACGATTTCAGTATCTAATGTTAAGATGCTTTTAGCGACCGGAAAAACGAGCAAAATCCAAGGCTTTGTTTCAAAAAGCGGAAAGAGCTTTGATGCGAGCCTAAGGCTTGAGGGGGGCAAGGCTGTGTTCGATTTTGCAACGCCTCAGTTGCCCAAGGCACAAGCATCAACAGACACAAAGGGCACGGCTAAAAAAAGAGGTAGTGCTAAGGGCACTACCAAAAAATAAGGAGCATTTATGGAAAGAGTATCTAAAATTAACTACTATCTTGATATTGCACAAACCGTATCTCAAAGAAGCACCTGCTTAAGGCGTCGCTTTGGTGCTATTATAGTAAAAAATGATGTTATTGTATCTACAGGCTACAATGGTGCGCCAAGAGGCAGAAAGAACTGCTCCGACCTTGGCACCTGTATGAGAGATAAGCTCGGTATTCCAAGAGGAGAAAGATACGAGCTTTGCAGAAGCATTCACGCAGAGGCTAACGCAATTATCGCGGCATCTCGCGACCAAATGCTTGATTCTACCCTTTATCTTTGCTGTACCGACCCAAATACCGGCGAGATAATCGGTGGTATGAATTGCTGTATGATGTGCAAGCGTCAGGTTATAAACGCTGGCATTTCTAAGGTTATTATACGCAACAACAAGTTTGAATACACAGAGATAAATGTTGCCGACTGGATTACAGACGACGACAGCCTTAGTGGAATCTTTGGATATTGATATGGAGCTTATTATTCGTGAGGCACAGGTAACCGATATTGCCGATATGGTATTTATCGAGGAGGAGTGCTTCTCTACCCCTTGGTCAAGAAAATCCTTTGCGGAGTCTCTTTCGCACACTCCATGGCACTTTTTCGTTGCAGTTTATAACGGAAAAATCGTCGGCTATGGCGGGGTTTATTTAATTCTTGACGAGGGACAAATATCAAATATAGCCACACTCCCCGCCTTTCGTGGAAAGGGCATTGGCAGGGCTGTGCTTGAGGAAATCATCAAGCTCTGCAGAGCCGAGGGGTGTGAGAAAATCACGCTTGAGCTAAGGGAGTCTAACTCCGTTGCGCGTGCTCTTTATGAGTCGTGTGGCTTTACTCAGGTGGGTAAAAGACCGAACTTTTACTCTAATCCGCAGGAAACTGCAATTTTGATGGATAAGAGTCTTTAAATTGAGCTTTAGAGGGAATTTATGTATATTTTAGCATTTGAATCATCTTGTGACGAAACAGCCTGCTCTGTGTGCGAAATGGCAGAGGGCAAGCGCATTGTAAAATCGAATATTATTGCGTCACAGGTTGACACGCACGCGCTCTATGGTGGAGTTGTGCCCGAAATTGCAAGCAGGGCGCACATCGAGGCAATCTCTAAAATAACCTATGAGGCGCTTGAGGTGGCAGGTGTGTCGCTTGATGAAATTGGGGCTATTGCCGTAACTAACGGTCCCGGTCTTATTGGCGCGCTTTTAGTTGCTGTTAACTTTGCCAAATCACTTGCGTTTGCTTACAAAATTCCGCTTGTTCCTGTTGACCACATCAAGGGACATATTGCCGCAAATTATATCACTCACAAGGACCTTGAGCCACCATTTTTGGCTCTTGTTGTTTCTGGCGGTCACACATCATTTTTTGATGTAAAATCGTACACAGAGCTTGAGGAAATTGGCTCTACGCTCGATGATGCGGCAGGCGAATGCTTTGACAAGATTGGAAGGGTTATGGGACTTGACTACCCTGGTGGACACGCGATGGACCTTTTGGCGCGTGAGGGCGACAAGGGTGCAATTAAGTTCCCTTCCCCGTCAATCAACGACTCGCTCAATTTGTCCTTTAGCGGACTTAAAACTGCAGTTATTAACTACATAAATACTACAAGGCAGAGGGGCGAGGAGCTTTCCTGTGCTGATGTTGCATCGTCATTTACCAAAACCGTTGTCGATGCAATTCGTTCAAAAATCGGCTCTGCTCTTTCTAAAACAGGCTACGACAAGGTCGTTTTGGCGGGGGGAGTGAGCGCAAATTCACATCTTCGTGCTGGAATTTTAGAGGAATGCGGAAAATTTGGCGCAGAATTCTATGCGCCTGAGCTTTGCCTTTGTGGCGACAATGCCGTAATGATTGGCGCGCAGGGCTATTATGAATTTTTAGATGGCAAGCGAGCTGATGAGTCGCTCAATGCATATCCAAGTTAAGGAGGACTTATGAAAATTGAGGTTAAATACTCAGGAAAAATTATAAATTTACCGTCCTCTGTGGCTCAGCATATGGCGGAGGCATCTTACGAGGACTTGTGTGTTATTATTGGAATTTATGCGTGTCAGGAGATGCTTGGCGCGTTTGATAAATATATTGTGAAATTTTCCGAGAGCATCGGTGTTGGTATTGAAAAAATAAAGAGGGCGCTTGCCTTTTGGCAGGAGCGCGGTGTTATATCAGTTGAGGGTAGCTTTGAGGCTGATATGCCTATGGTATCTGCCTCAAGCAGTGTTCCTACATACACTGGTAGCCAAATTGCGAAATTTGTCGAAAAGAACGAGGACATTCGTTCTCTGTTCTTAGCCTGTCAGGCAATTCTTGGCAAGGAATTTGGCGCTCACGATCACAATAATATCATATATTTGAAGGATAATTTCCATTTCAGTAGTGAGTACATAATGCTTCTTTTAGCGCATTGCAAGGAGCTTGATAAGGCTTCCTGGGCATACATAAGAAAGACTGCTCAAAATCTTTACGACGAGGGCATTGATACATACATTCGTCTTGAGGCACACTTTGCGGACAGAAAAAACAAAAATTCCTTCGAATACAAGCTTCGCGATTTGTTTGGAATTGGCAAAAGAGAGCTTTCGCGTGCTGAGCGAGATAAATTTGAAAGATGGGGCGAGCTTGGGCTTGAAATTGAGCTTGTAAGGCTCGCATATGATATAACGGTTGACAAAACGGGTAAGGCATCTGTGCCCTACTGTGCTAAGGTTATAGAAAACTGGATTTCCTCGGGAGTTAAGACCTACAAGGATGCGCTTGCGAGCGAGGAGGAAAAGAAAAGAGGGCTTGCTTCGTCCTCGTTTGATGCTAATGATTTCTTCGAGGCAGCGCTTAAGCGCTCTTATTCTAAGAAAAAGGAGGACAAGTAATGGGATATTCACAAGAGGTTATCGCCTTTGTTGAGGACGCGTACGAAAGAAAGCGCGCTAACAATGAAAGGCTTCGTGCAAAAAGGCTTGCCGAGGCTTATTCTGCTTGCCCTCAAATCGAGGCTATTGACAAGGAGCTTTCAGGACTTAGTCTTGAGGTGATGGGTGCAATTTCGCTCGGCAAGGGTAAATGCAGTGAGCAAATTGCAATAATTAAAGAAAAAAATCTTGCCCTTCAGGCAAAGCGCGCTTCTCTTCTTGAGGAAAACGGCTTTGATAAGGGCTTTACAGATTTGAAATATGAATGTGATGCTTGCAGGGACACAGGCTATGTAAACGGCTTTTTGTGCTCGTGCTACAGAAATGCGCTTAGACTAAAGAGCTATGAGAGCTCTGGGCTTTCAAGGCTTCTTGATAAGCAGAGCTTTGAAACCTTCTCTCTTGATTATTACGCGGGCGCTGATAAGGATATAATGAAGGAAAATTTTGACGACCTTTATTCCTTTGCATCTAATTTCAAGACTGACAAACGCTCATTTTTGCTCTGTGGTGCGACCGGTCTTGGAAAGACTCACCTTTCAACTGCGGTTGCAAAAAGGCTCATTGACGACGGATATTATGTTATATATGAAACCGCGCAGAATGTTTTTCACGATTTTGAGGTGGATAGAGTTAACCTTTCAAGAAGTCGCTTCGATTACAATGCGCCACTTAGCGAGCCTGTTGCTGACAAATATCTCGAATGTGATTTGCTTATAATTGACGACCTTGGAACAGAGATGATTTCCGCCTTCTCCACCGCTTGTCTTTATAATATAATAAACACAAGGCTTAACAAGGGATTGCCTATTATTGCAAGCACGAACCTAAAGGGTGACGAGGTCCAAAGAATTTACGACAACCGAATAACAAGCCGTCTTTTCGGTGAGTTTTCTGTAATGCGCTTTTCGGGTGTTGATGTAAGACGACAAAAATTAAAAAAATAATTTCAAAAAGCTATTGACAAAGTTGTAATCGTGTGTTATAATCTTGTCGTTAATCCAAAGACAGCAGGTCACAGTAATTGCTTTATGCTCCCTGCCGAGGAAGAATTTAAATATGAATTTAAATCTTTTTTCGGCGCGCATATTGTTTGCTGTAACGAAAAAAGATTTTTCTTTTTTCTGTCTAAAGGAAATAATAAGGAGGTTTAGTTTTATGCCAAGTAATTCAGTTCTTGAACAAAAGAAGGCCGTTGTTGCTGACCTCGTTGCTAAATTGCAACAGGCTCAATCAGGTGTTCTTGTTCAATACCAAGGTATCACAGTTGAAAACGATACCAAGATGCGTGCTGCATTCCGTAAGGCTGGCGTTGACTACATGGTTCTTAAGAATACTCTTATCGGCCGTGCTTGTGACGAGGTTGGCTACGGTGCAATGAAGGAAAAGCTCAATGGTATGAGCGCTATCGCTATCAGCTATAACGATCCTATCGCACCTGCTAAGATTGCAAAAGAGTACGCAGACAAAGTAGAAACCTTTGAAATCAAGGGTGGATTTATCGACAACGGAGTTGTTGATGCTGCAGCTGTTATGGCTCTTGCTGAAATTCCTTCCAAGGAAGTTCTTCTCGCAAGATTCTTGGGAAGCATCCAAGGTCCTATCTCAGGATTTGCTCGTGCTATCCAGGCTGTTATCGACCAAGGCAACGAGGCTGTTGCTGCACAGTAAGGCGAGTGCTTGCCTGCGCATAGCGTAAAGCACAATCATTAAATTTTAAAAAATATTTATCTTAAACGGAGGATTATTTATCATGGCTAACGAAAAGGTTACTAACATTCTTGAAGAAATCAAATCACTTACACTTCTCGAGCTCGCTGACCTCGTAAAGGCAGTTGAGGAGGAGTTTGGCGTATCTGCTGCTCCTGTAGCAGTTGCTGGTGCTGCTGTTGCAGCTGCTCCTGTTGAGGAGAAGACTGAGTTCGACGTTGTTCTCGTTGATGCTGGCGCAAGCAAGCTCAATGTTATCAAGGTTGTACGTGAGCTCACAGGTCTTGGACTTAAGGAAGCTAAGGAGCTTGTTGAGAGCGCTCCAAAGACAATCAAGGAGGCTGTTTCCAAGGAAACTGCTGAGGATGTTGCTAAGCAGCTTACAGAGGCTGGTGCAAAGGCTGAGGTTAAGTAATTTCGTCTATAACAAAACCTTCAAAAAACCCGAACGTGTGGTCGTGTTTTTTATTTATTCAATTTACGAGTGAAGCTCTATTAAAACAATCTCGGGGCGGGTGTTCACTCTTATCGGTCAAAGGCTATTGCCTATTCAGCGACTGATAAACATATTTGTGCTTTTTGCGAAATGAATTCCGTTTGTATATTTCGGGAAAAAGCCTTGATTTGGAGCGATAAGTCCACCAACGAATGGAATTTGCATTTGTCCGCCGTGTGCGTGACCTGTCAAAACTAAATCAACGCCTGAGTCAACATAGCTATAAAATGCCTCGGGGCGGTGCGAAAGGACTATTGTATAGTCGTTTGTATCCTTTACAAGCTCGCTAAGCTTATCCTTGATAATTATTTTCGCCTTCTCTGCGCTATCCTTATTTTTAGTGATGAACATAGGGTCCTCGACCCCTATTATTGTATAGGTTATATCGTCCTTTTCAAACGAGGTCACCTCGTCGTGTAGGGCTATTGCACCCATTTTTTCAAGCTCGTCGGTGAGCTTGGCATAATTTTCGGGCATTCTGCTCTCGTGGTTGCCTGGGGCATAAAAGCAGGGGGCAATTTTCACAAGCTCCTTAGCAAAGGCTACAGCGCGTGCAAGATTTGTATGGCGCGAGTCTATAAAATCGCCTGTTATTGCAATAAGGTCGGGGGCTGTGTCCCTAATTATGTTCAAAAGCTCCTCATTATCATTTTTAAATTTGGCATTATGATAATCGCTTATGTGTATAATTTTGAGGCTCCCCTTAGCTTTTATTGAGTATCTTGTCAGCACTATTGCCTTATTTGACCATAGAACCCAAATGGCAAGCGCCAAAGCGCCAAGTGCAAGGCACAGAAGCACCAAGGATAGCGCGACATTATTCTTTATAAAGTCAAGCATAATAACCTCCTGTTTTTTAGTCTGTATTTACAGTATATACTAACTAACGGAAAAATGCAAGACAAATTTAAAAGCCCTCAGTTGAGGAGTTTTATCTATTTTGGGGGTGAAAGCAAAATATTCTCTACAATCCTTTTTCCGTTTTCCACCGAAACAAAATCCGTAAGAGTTTCATTCCACAACCTAACAACATTATGTTTGGTTGCGTATTGTAAGCTTTTAATTATTTTTGATACTCTATACATTTCTGTGTTTTCAACAAATATTGTTTCAGGACTTTCATTTGTGTTATTTTTTGCAACTATAGAAACTTTGTTTTCTGTTTTTGTCTTTTCCAAAAACTTATAACTTTCATAGAGCTTTGGAACAGAAAATTTCAACAAGCTGGTGAAATTTTTGTAAACAAATTTTCGAGTCATAGAACTAGCATAATAACAAGTTATGGTTCCGTCTAATGGATTGACAAAAATATGGTTAAAAAAGTCAACATCAACTATGCAACCATGTATCCTTCCTTCTCCTCCAATAAACTTTATCTCTTTAGAAATGTTTTCTAATGAATTTTGATAATCTTCTAAAAACATAGTTATGGAAGCCGAATAATTCGATAGTTTTTCGTAAAAATATTCCAAAGTTTTGCCAACATTCTTAACATTTCCGCCGTCCAAGAGTTTCAGTGCATTATTGCCTTTTCCTGCTCTCATAAAGAACATAAAATTACCATTGCGTTTCACTAAATACAACTTTTCGAATTGTCGATTAAATGTAACTCCCTCGCCTATTCCTCTATAAAAAGCTTTATATTCTTCTCTACTCAATTCATATATTCCGTCTTCATAATCACTGAAAATATTATATGTGTTGGAAATATTTACAAACTTCAATCCAAATGATTTATTTTTATACCCTATTTGATTATCTGCATATACTCTTTTTCCTTCGCTTTCAATAAAACAATTTTTATGTGTATGCCCAGATAAATATATCCAGCCTTCCACATAATCCGAATCTGTCCAATCATATTTTGGCGTATGAGTTACAAATACTATTTGTTTGTTTTTTGCAACAATTTTTAACTTTTCATGAATATCCGCAACTCTTCTGGACCTTATAATTTCCTCTTCGCGGTTGATTAACGCTTTTCTATAAATCCCATGCGTACAGTTAAATTCTTCGCTATGTCCGGCATAACCAAGACCGCCAAAAATAGCATACGAATTTTGTTGCCAAATGGTTTCCCACTCGTACTCCGATGCATTGAGAATATCATTTTCATCCCACAATTTTCTAGAGTTTCCAAAATAAAGTTGGTTTTCAAGCAATATTATTGGGCAATTCAAGGAGGATAAATACTCTCTCATTTGACAAATCATCTGATCAATAGTCTTCGTTCTCGCAAACAATTCGTCATCCCACAATTCATGATTACCAACTACAAAAAATGTGTCAACATATGGCATAACTTTTCTGTATATTTTGAAAAATAATTTAAAAACTTCAAAATTGAACGAAACATCTCCAATTATAATGATTTTTTCTGCGGTACACTTGGTCGATGACGATCTGCTTCTTTTCATTTTTAATACTAAGCTTTCAATGTACTCTTCTATTTCATACTTATTCACTTGTTCTTTAAATTTATCAAGCAATTTATGGTTTATGTGTAAATCGCTTATGTAGTATATTATAGCGCACTTTTCATCTACGAATACATCTTCACGCACTGATGCCAACTCTTTCGTTTCCAATTGCTGAATCTCAGCTAATTCTTTTTGGCTTTCTAGTGATTCGAAAATTTTGGAATCATAAATTCCCAACTTCATCATAGTTTTTGACGATATTTTTGCATTTGACAAATCACACTTGCGTGGGTTAAAATCATCAAAATCATATCCCAAAAGATTCGCCTCATCCAAATTTTTATTTATCGCCTTATAAAATTTAGAGAATTTTAAAAACGAAATATTCTTTTCCTGATCTGTGTGCTTATCATACACAATAATGTGAAACTTCTTATCTTCTGTAGAATAATATTTTTTTAATATCTCGTATTTCATAAAAACTCCTATAGTTATCAAAAGCCGAGAAAATTCTCGGCTTTTTGGTTATTAAAGTGTGATTTTTTTGAACGCCTTTTTGCCACGGCGAAGGACAATGCCGTTTGCTACTGCATCCTTATCGTAGGCTTGTCTTATGTTAGTAACCTTTTCGCCATCGACTGTTACTCCGCCCTGCTCTACTGCGCGTCTTGCCTCGCTTCTTGATGGAACGAGTCCGCCCTTTACGAGCATTGTGAGAATATCAACCTTGCCGTCGATAAAGTCGCTATCGTCGAGCTGTGCGCTTGGCATATTTGCGCTATCTCCTGCTGAGAATACGGCTCTTGCTGAGGCTTGTGCCTTTTCAGCCTCCTCTTCACCGTGAACAAGCTTTGTAAGCTCATATGCGAGGATTTCCTTAGCTCTATTAAGCTGGCTTCCCTCCCATTTATCCATTGCGTCGATTTCCTCAAGAGGCAAGAAGGTAAGCATTCTTATGCACTTAAGAACATCGGCATCACCAACATTTCTCCAGTATTGGTAGAAGTCATATGGTGTTGTCTTTTCAGGGTCGAGCCATACTGCACCAGACTGAGTTTTACCCATTTTCTTTCCTTCCGAATTGAGAAGAAGGGTAATTGTCATTGCGTGGGCATCCTTGCCGAGCTTGCGTCTTATAAGCTCAGTTCCACCGAGCATATTGCTCCATTGGTCGTCACCACCGAATTGCATATTACAGCCGTAGCGTCTGTAAAGCTCCAAGAAGTCATAGCTTTGCATAATCATATAGTTGAACTCAAGGAAGGAAAGACCCTTTTCCATTCTCTGCTTATAGCACTCTGCGGTAAGCATTCTATTTACGCTAAAGCAAGCGCCAACCTCGCGAAGAAGCTCAACATAGTTAAGTCCAAGAAGCCAGTCAGCATTATTTACCATCATAGCCTTGCCCTCTCCAAAGTCGATGAAGCGGGACATTTGCTTCTTAAAGCACTCGCAGTTATGCTCAATGGTTTCCTTTGTCATCATCGAACGCATATCTGTTCTTCCAGAGGGGTCACCGATATAAGCGGTTCCGCCACCGATAAGGGCGATTGGCTTATTACCTGCCATTTGAAGTCTTTTCATAAGGCAAAGAGCCATAAAGTGTCCTACATGAAGGCTATCAGCTGTTGGGTCAAAGCCGATATAGAATACAGCCTTGCCGTTATTTACCATTTCTCTAATTTCGGGTTCGTTTGTTACCTGTGCGATAAGTCCGCGGGCAACGAGCTCTTCATAAATTTGCATTGTTTATACCATCCTTTTGGAATTTTTTATAAAATAAAAGTCCCTGCAGAAAATCTGCAAGGACGAAAAATCGTGTTACCACCTTGTTTCGCGCCCGTGTTACCACACGCGCCTTTATAACCGCATAATAACGGTATCTCCCGATAACGGTGGAGTGCCGACATAGCCTACTTAGGTTCGGTATGTAGCTCCCGAAGGTATTCACTAAGGCTCTTATGCGTCTTTCATCAACCGACTGCTTTCTGTAATAAGGCGACCAAAGCTACTATTTTCGTTCATTGCATTTATTGTTATCACATTTTAACATATCTTTTTTAATTTGTCAAGTACAAGCAAGGATTTTATTTCTAAAAGCGACATCGTAGGTAATTTCCTTGCCGAGCCACGAGGGGAGATTGAACGAAAGCGCCTCATCCTCGCTTGGAAATTCGACCTCGGCAACGACAAGACCTGCGTGCTTGCCCTTATATATATCAAGCTCTATTGTATATTCACCGTTTGGAATATAATACCTTGTTTTTTCAATTACTCTGCCCTGTGCCCTTTCGTATGAGGAAAAAAATTCCTCTTTAGTTATCTCCCACTCCCTCTCGTCGCGACAGAGAGTGCCCTCTCCCTTTTCGGTGCGGTAATACTTATCGCCCTTTTTGCGAACGCGAATTTCGGGCTCTATGCTTATGTAGGCTTGAGTTATTTCGTCGCTTTTGTAGCTATCAAGTGTTGGAATTTTGTCAACTAAAAACTTTCTTTCGATTTCCATACAATCACCTCACTTATATATTAGCATATAAAGTAAAATTTTTCTATATTTTTTACCTTTAAATAATAAAATTATTTATAAAACTATTGCAAAAGCATCACTTTTTTGATATACTATACTCGAATAAAAATTTTTCACGAAAGAGGTATTTCAAAATGAAATTTGAAAACAAGGCTTTGACAGACAGCAAGCTCATACTTGACTGGATTGAGGAAATGGCTAACCTTACAAATCCTGACAAAATCGTTTGGATTGACGGTAGCGAGGAGCAAACTCAAGCGCTTAAGGACGAGGCTTGCTCAACAGGCGAGCTTGAAAAGCTTAACGAGGAAATTCTTCCTAACTGCTATCTCCACAGAACAGCTATCAACGACGTTGCTCGTGTAGAGGGCAGAACCTTCATTTGTACAAGAACAAAGGAAGATGCTGGTAATATCAACAACTGGATGGACCCTAAGGAATGCTACGAGAAGCTCGGTAAGCTCTACAAGGGCTCTATGAAGGGTCGTACAATGTATGTTATCCCTTATGCAATGGGTCAGGTTGGCTCCGACTTTGCTAAGTACGGAATTGAGCTTACAGACTCTATCTATGTTGTACTTAATATGCTCATTATGACAAGAGCTGGTGCAAATGTTGCTAAGGCTATGGGCGATGGCGAGGGCTTTATTAAGGGTCTTCACGCAAGAAAGGACATCGACGAGGAAAACAGATATATCTGTCACTTCCCTGAGGATAACACAATTTGGTCAGTTAACTCCGGCTACGGCGGAAACGTTCTTCTTGGTAAGAAGTGCTTCGCGCTTCGTATTGCTTCCTTCCTTGGAAGAAACGAGGGCTGGATGGCTGAGCACATGCTCATTCTCGGTGTTGAGTATCCTAATGGCGATACAAAGTACATCTCTGCTGCTTTCCCATCTGCTTGCGGAAAGACAAACCTTGCTATGCTTATTCCACCAGAGTGCTACTCAAAGAAGGGCTACAAGGTATGGTGTGTAGGTGACGATATTGCTTGGCTTAGAGTTGGTAAGGACGGACGTCTTTGGGCTATCAACCCA
>JAFTIV010000171.1 GCA_017456685.1 Clostridia bacterium
CAATTGACATAAAATCATCCCCTATAGACCCGGTATATGTATCTTCTATTGAAAGAAAAAATCATTGGTAGTGCGGAAGCATGACTCGCTCCTCCTGCAAGTATCCCTCTGTTTTCTCTTGGTCAATAGATTCTGCACTTTCATCAAGAACGGGCGGTTGGGAGAATAACGACTACAAGGACTATGAATATATATACGAGATAATTTCAGGCTTGATTGTTGAAAACACCACAACCGTTGATAAATTTAATCGTTTAAGAGAACGAGAATTCATATCCGCCGAGAACGATATAAACATTATGATTGTACAGGAAGATCATAAAAAGTTTTTTGAAAGAATTCCCAAGCTCGACAAAAAGATAAAGGACCGATTTGCACCAAAGATTTTGGAGCTTGCATCAATGAAGGCAAAATTTTACCCTACGCAAATGCAGGACCTTATAATAAACTACAATGTCGATGGCTTTATCGGCAATTCAGTTGCATTAAAGGTAATGGATAATCTGTAGTCAAACGGCTCATTCAAACCTCTTAGCGAGCGAGAAAGAGTAAGCTCAAATCTTCTAATGTTCTGTGACAAATTACCCAACATTCAAGAATAATATTGAATTCTTAAATTTTTAAATTATATGTTTATGTGATTTTTAAATTCAAAATATCTATTAAAATCAAAAGAGCCTTTTACACAAAGGCTCTTTTGCTATTTTTATAGAATTTCCATATCAAAGCTAAATTTGATTTTCTTGTCGATAAGACGATATTTTCCAGCGACCCAAGGACCGCAAGAGCCACTTCCAAGACCACTCACCTTATAGTCAATTCTCAGGTGTGTTGCGAAGCTATCTCCAATCTCGTCAGTATGCTTAGCGTTATAAAGCTGGTCGATAGAATATTTCGAAACATTAAGATCAAATGTATCTTTTCCAACGAAGCGAAGATGTCCAATTTCTACCTCTGCAACCTGAGCATGATTTCCGTGCTCCTGTGGCATTACATATGGTACATATTCATTATCAACATTGCTCGAAAAATAATCTTGTCTTACATGGTGCGAAAGGTCAACATAGTTCTCGTATGGACCCATGCCGAAATACTTAAACTCATCGTATTTTTTATCAAGTGCAATTTCAAATCCAAGACGAGGTAGCCAAATCGCTTCCTTTCTTACATCTCCGTTCAAGTCAAATGAAGCTCTTCCATCGGCATAAATTGTTACCTTAAGCTTATATATGAACAACGGAAGTCTTGATATACCACCATATGCACACTCTGCGGTTATTGTATTATCCTTTACAGTAACCCTACGAACATTAGTGAATGGAACATTAAGGTTTTCACCCTGCCAAATATTCTCATTTGTCCAAAGAGCGGTCAAGCCCCTGTGGTTGTCTATAATTGCATTGAATGCACCAATTTTGATAGGTGACTCAAGCATCTCTCTTCCCTTCACCACTATGCTATCAAAGTTTCCAAGCTGCTTGCTAAAGCGATATTCAAACTTGTCGCCCCTTGCATAAACATAATTTTTGTCCTCTGTAAGCTTGGCAGGAGCTGTAGGCTTGATATCCTTTGTCTTAGTGCATTTAATAATTTGTGAAAGTGTACCAAGCTCGTTTCCATCCTCATCAAGGAGAGAAACATCAATGCTTGCTCCTTTTTTACAGCTTGTAGGATTTGTATCGGTTATTACTACCTCACTCTTTTTAGGCGCAATAGCAAGCTTTATACTCTTTTCTTCAACTGTTATGCCATCTACTCTTATCTTGTAGCTTATTGTATGGTCATCAAAGCTTGTAAAATCATAAAGGTTTGTAATTTTGAGCTTACCATTCTTAAACTCAAAGCGCATAGGCAAATATGCATTTTTAACCTCAATAGTTCCAGCCTTGAAGCTTCTGTCAGCAAAAACAAGTCCATCACAGCAAAAGTTTCCGTCGTGTGTAAGCTCACCCTTGAAATCTCCACCATATTTTTGAACATCGTCAACTACAACAGTATGGTCGCACCATTCCCAAACACATCCACCTATAAATTGTGGATACTTGTGCACAAGCTCCATATATTCCCATACATCTCCAGGACCATTACCCATTGCATGTGAAAACTCGCAAAGATATATAGGAATATCATAGGTTTTATTTTCTATCCAATTAACAATATCGTGACGCTCAGGATACATTCTTGAGAAAACATCGGTATATTCGTGCATTCCAAGACCGCTTGCACTCTCTGCGTGAACAAGGCGCTCCTTATCGACGCTTCTTATGAACTCTACCATTGCGATACCGCTTGGTCCAAATCCACACTCATTTCCAACTGACCACATAATAATTGATGCGTGATTTCTATCTCGCATATATGCGCGTTCCATACGATTTACATGCTCGTTTACCCAGTCAGGATGGTTCATAGGCCACGCATTTTCTTCCATATCGTAGCCATAACCAACATTATGCTTACGACGCAAAATTCCGTGTGCCTCATTGTCACACTCGAGAACTACATAAAGGCCAAGAGCATCGCAATATTCAAGGAATTTA
>JAFTIV010000172.1 GCA_017456685.1 Clostridia bacterium
ACAGGCAACCAAGGATGCAGGTAAGATTGCAGGACTTGATGTTAAGAGAATTATCAACGAGCCAACCGCAGCAGCTCTTGCATTCGGTATGGATAAGGAAGAAAACCAAAAGATTATGGTATTCGACCTTGGCGGAGGTACCTTCGATGTTTCAATCCTTGAAATCTCTGACGGAGTATTTGAGGTTTTGGCAACCGCAGGAAACAACAAGCTCGGTGGCGATGACTTCGATAACAAGATTATCGACTGGATTGCAGATCAATTCAAGGCTGAAAATGGCATTGACCTAAGAAATGACAAGATGGCGCTTCAAAGACTTAAGGAAGCAGCTGAGAAGGCTAAGATTGAGCTTTCGGGCGTTACAAGCTCAAATATCAATCTCCCATTCATCACAGCTGATGCAACAGGACCTAAGCACTTTGACGCAACACTTACAAGAGCAAAGTTTAATGAGCTCACAGCTGACCTCGTAGAGGCTACTATGAAGCCAACAAAGCAGGCTCTTAGCGATGCAGGACTTAGCGCATCACAAATTGACAAGGTTCTCCTTGTTGGTGGCTCATCAAGAATTCCAGCAGTTCAAGAGGCTCTTAAGGCATTTATCGGTAAGGAGCCATTCAAGGGCATTAACCCTGACGAGTGTGTAGCAATCGGTGCCGCAATCCAAGGCGGAGTTCTTGGCGGAGATGTTAAGGACCTTCTCTTGCTCGATGTAACACCACTTTCACTTGGTATTGAAACACTTGGCGGTGTTTGCACAAAAATCATTGAGAGAAACACCACAATCCCAGTAAAGAAGAGTCAGGTATTCTCAACCGCAGCTGATAACCAGACCTCAGTTCAAATCCATGTTCTTCAGGGCGAGAGAGAAATGGCATCTGGCAACACAACCCTTGGTATGTTCTCACTTGATGGAATTGCTCCTGCACCACGCGGAATTCCACAAATCGAGGTTACCTTTGATATCGACGCAAACGGTATCGTAAATGTATCTGCAACCGATAAGGGAACAGGTCAGGAACAGCACATTACAATCACATCCTCGTCTAATATGAGCCAAGAGGACATTGATAAGGCTGTTAAGGAGGCTGAAAAGCACGCAGAGGAGGATAAGAAGGCTAAGGAGGCGGTTGAAACAAAGAACCACGCTGAAAACCTCATTTTCCAATGCGAGAAGTCACTTAACGACATCGGCGATAAGGCAACTGACGACGAGAAGAAGCCTGTTCGCGATGCTATCGAGAAGCTTAAGGAAACAATCAAGGGCGGAGATGTAGATGCTATTAAGGCGGATATGGAGGCACTTGAGAAGTCCTTCTACCCAATCGCTGAAAAGCTCTATGCTCAATCTGCACCAAATGGCGCGCCAAATGGTGACGACACAAACGGTGGCGAAAGCCCTGATTTTGAGGATAAGACCAACTAATAACAATCACAGGGAATTCGCCTCGGCGAATTCCTAATGTGCGTTTTAACATAATTTATTTAAGGTAAATTTATATGGCAGATAAGAAAGACTTTTATGAAACGCTCGGTATAAATAAGGGCGCAGGTGCGGACGAGATTAAAAAGGCGTATCGCTCGCTTGCGAAAAAATATCACCCCGATATGAATCCGGGCGATAAGGATGCCGAGCAAAAATTCAAGGAAATAAATGAGGCATACGGAATTCTCTCCGACCCCGACAAGAAGGCTAAATACGACGCATATGGTCACGCAGCCTTTGAGCAGGGCGGTGGCGGAGGCTACGGCGGAGGCTTTGGTGGCTTTAGCGATTTCGGTGACTTTGGCGATATATTCTCAAACATATTTGGCGGTGGCTTCGGTGGAGGCTCATCTCGCTCTCGTAGGGCAAACGCACCCGTGAATGGAAGCGATATAAATGTACGCATAGTTCTTTCATTTGAGGAGGCTGCATTTGGCTGTAATAAGAAAATATCGTTCAATAGAATAGAGAATTGCCCCGACTGTAAGGGCTCGGGCGCTGAAAAGGGCTCAAGCATAGATAAATGCTCGAAATGCTCAGGCACAGGTCGCGTAATGACTCAGCAGAGGACTATGTTTGGTGTTATGCAATCGGAAAGCACCTGTCCTGATTGCCACGGCTCTGGAAAAATCATTAAAAATCCTTGTAAGAACTGTAACGGCAAGGGTATGATAAGAATTAAAAAGTCCTACCCTGTGGATGTTCCTGCGGGAATTGACGATGGAATGAGCTTCACAATCCGCGGTCTTGGAAATGAGGGCAAAAATGGCGGAATAGCGGGAGACCTTGTCGTTCAAGTCTCTGTTCGTCCTCACGCAATCTTCGAGCGCGATGGAAAGGACCTCTATTGTGATGTTTCACTCAGCTTTGCCGAGGCAGCACTTGGCGCAAAAATAAAAATTCCAACGCTTGATGGCGAGGTTGAATACGATATCCCCGAGGGCACACAAACAGGCACTCAATTTACAATTAAGCAAAAGGGAATAGTAGATGTTTACGGCAGAGGCTCAAGGGGTAACCTTTATGTAAGGGCTGTTGTCGATACACCAAAAAATCTCACAGAGGAGCAAAAGAAGCTTCTTCGCGAATTTGCCGATAGCTGTGGCGAAAAGAACTACTCAAAGAAAAGTAGCTTCTTTGACCGCTTCAAGAAAAGAGGATAAATGAATAATCAATGGATACAAATCAAGGTCAGCTCTAAGGTTGAAAATCTCGATGAGCTTTGTGCGGTTATGAGTATGCTCTCAAACGGCTTGCAAATCGAGGACTACTCGGACATAGAGGACAGAATTCTCGACGGAGTTTATGGAGACCTGATAGATGAAAGCGTGCTTAAGGCAGACAGAACAGTGGCATCTGTGTCGATATATATGCCTGCTGATAAGCCAACAGAGTTCTATACCATGTACCTAAACGAGCGCCTTGGCGCACTCGGCATTGAATATACAATAGAAACAAGCTCTCTTTGCGAGGATGACTGGGCAAACTCGTGGAAGCAATACTATAAGCCTATCAAAATAGGCAATCGCTTGGTCGTTGTTCCTATGTGGGAAAATTACGATAAGGCTGAAAACGAGGTCATTGTAAAAATGGACCCAGGTATGGCTTTCGGCACGGGAACTCACGAAACAACACGCCTTTGCGCGACACTCCTCGAAAGATATGTTGATAATACCTCTGTAATGCTCGATGTCGGCTGTGGTAGTGGTATTTTGGCAATCTGTGCTTCAAAGCTTGGCGCTAAGGAGTGCTATGCCTCTGATATCGACCCTGTGGCTGTAAAGGTAGCAAAAGAGAATGTAAAGGATAACGATGTCACTAACATTGAGTGCGGAGTTAGCGACCTTCTTGCAGGCGTTAAAAAGGGCAAGTATGATGTAATAACCGCTAATATAGTTGCGGATATTATAATTCGCCTGCTCCCCGATATTGCTCAATTTATGCACAAGGATACCCCGCTTATTTTGTCGGGAATTATCGACGAAAGATGTGAGGATGTGTATAAATCAATCAAGGAAAACGGCTTTACAATCGTTGAGGAAATTCACGAAAACGGCTGGTGCGCAATCACTGTAAAAATTGCATAAGATATAAGTAAAAGGAACGGAGCAAGCGCCCGTTCCTTTTTGCGTGCATAGTTAAGCTAATCTCCGCATTTTGCGTACAGCAAAATATTTCACATTGCAACCTCTCTCAAAACAGGAAAGGAAGCAAAATGGCTACGGTTGCAATATATCACTCTCACGGAGTGAGAATATCTCTTTTGCGATAGCAAAAATATCACTTGTGTATTTTGCACACTGT
>JAFTIV010000173.1 GCA_017456685.1 Clostridia bacterium
AGGTCCTTAAGACCGTGGAACTTCTCGGGGAGTGGAATGAGAGATTTTGCAAGCAGGGTTGCCTTCTTTGCGTGAATAGAAACCTCGCCTGTTCTTGTGCGGAAAAGCACACCCTCAACACCGATTATATCACCGATATCCCACTTTTTGAAGGCTGCATAATCATCGTCGCCAAGGTCGTTTCTTGATACATAGAGCTGTACCTTACCCTGCTCGTCCATAAGGTGAGCAAAGGATGCCTTACCCATTATACGACGGCTCATCATTCTTCCAGCAACGCTAACCTTGATTTCCTCGCCCTCAGCAAGCTCAGCCTCGCGTGCCTCAAATTCCTTTATTGCATCTTGGCTAAGTGCGGTTACATCATACTTTGTGATTTCAAATGGGTTCGCACCTGCCTCGCAAAGAGCGCTAAGCTTATCGCGTCTTATTTGCAAAAGCTCGTTAAGCTCAAGCTCCTCATTTACATTTTGATTATTATTCTCTTGCATAGTATTTTCCTTATTTTGTCTTGAAGAAATTCAAGATTTTTGCTTCCTTTTCGCCATTTGGTGTCTCGATAACTACAGTTGCGCCCTTCTTGTTTCCTACAACAGCCCTACCGATTGGGGACTGGTCTGAGATTTTCTTGTTAATCGGGTCAACCTCGTTTGAGCCTACGATATGGTAGGTAACCTCCTTACCATCTGCATACTTAAGAACTACAGATGTGCCGAGAGCAACTACATTCTTTATTACATCGGTATCAACAACCTCTGCGTTTTTGATGAGATACTCAAGCTCAGCAATTCTTGCCTCAACCTTAGCCTGCTGATCTCTTGCCTCGTCGTACTCACTGTTCTCCGAAAGGTCACCAAAGCTTCTTGCAACCTTAAGCTGCTCCTTTACCTCCTGACGGCGGACATTTTTGAGGTATTCGTATTCCTCTTGAAGCTTCGCAAAGCCTTCCTTTGTATATTTGGTCTTCTGTTCCATTTCGTTCACCTAAGCGCGCTCGCGCCCTTTCATAATTAGTTATTATATCCAAGCTCACGGCATGCCTCAAGGAGCTGATTGTCCTCTTGGTCGGTAAGCTTGAAAAGGTTTTTGCTTTTGAGTGCCTCATCAAGCTCAACTGTCTTGTGAGGTGTTACCCCTATTCCGTCGTAATTAACATCACAGGGTGGGTTGTATTTGTTAGTTGAGAGCTTTAGCCCTGCTCCGTCGGGAAGCATATAGGTTGTTTGCATTGTGCCCTTACCAAACGAGGTTACGCCGACAATTGTTGCGCGGTTATAATCTCTTAGTGCCGAGGCAAAGAGCTCAGCGGCAGAGGCGGTATTTTCGTTTATAAGCACTGCAAGCTTAATGCTTGGGTCAAGGCATTGTGCATTTGAGGTTAGCTTTTGGACAAGAGTGCCATAAGCGTTTCTCACATAGCACAAATCTCCCTCGGGAAGCAGATAGTCAAGAGAGCCGATGACACCATCGAGCGTTCCGCCCGGATTGTTTCTAACATCGAACACAACTGAGGTGCATCCCTGTGCAACAAGCGTATCAACTGCGCTTATAAGCTGTTGCGAGGTGGTGTTGTTAAACTCTGTAATTCTAACAATACCGATTGAATTATCAAGTGAATATTTTCTATGGGTTACTGTAACTATTTTAATTTCATCGCGCATAACCTCGAAGGTAAGCTCGGTGCCGTTTCGCAGAATTACAAGGGTAACATATGTTCCCTTTTCTCCCTTTACGGCATTTATTGCAGAATAGTAATTATCTGCGCTTGCCTTAACTCCGTCAACGGATAAAATTATATCTGTAGCAAGTATTCCCGCCCTCTCGGCTGGAGAGTCAGGAACGGTTGAGATAACCTCTATGGCATCGTGCTCCTCGTTATAAATAACATTCACACCTATGCCGTACATTTTGCCGTCTGCCTCTTGAAATAGCGACTCCAGATCGTTTGCGGTGTAATACTCTCCATATTTATCACCGATGCCCTGAATGTAGCCATTCATTAGGTAGTAGGTCAAGCGCTCCTCGTCGATTTGACCGACATAGAGTGAGCGATAGTAGGTATCTATATACGAAAGCTTTTCAAAAAGCTCCGTGTTTTTTTGGTCATCAGGCAATGCCTCGTACATTTCGTTTATCGAGGCGAAGCTCTGCTCGAGCTGCTTAATGCTGTCGTTATACGCCTGCTGAAGCCTCATCTCTGCCTTTTTTGCGGTTACTGTGGTTAGAATAAAGGTAAGCTCAAAGGTTAAGATAACGGCAATAAGACATATAATAACAGTCCAAAGGACACTTATTTTCTTTTGCATTTTATTGCCTTTCGTTTCATTAAAACGCCACAAAAACTCCCGTGGGAGTTTTTGCATAAATTAGAATTTAATTGGCTTTGCGGTGAGGTAGCGTCTTACCATAAGTGCTACCTTGAAGGTAATTGCATGGTCGAACTCACGAAGGTCAAGTCCTGTGAGCTTCTTAATCTTCTCAAGTCTATATACGAGAGTGTTTCTGTGTACAAAGAGCTTTCTTGAGGTTTCCGAAACATTAAGGTTGTTCTCAAAGAAAATTTGAATTGTTTGAAGAGTTTCCTTATCAAGCGTTTCAAGAGAGCCATGCTTAAAGATTTCCGAAAGATAAATTTCGCAAAGTGTAGTAGGAAGCTGATAAATAAGTCTGCCGATGCCGAGGTTCTCGTAGCTTACGATTTCCTTCTCGCTCTCGAACACCTTACCAACCTCAATTGCAATTTGTGACTCCTTATATGAGCGCGCAAGGTCCTTTATATTATTTACAACAGTACCGATACCGATACCTACGCGACAGTAGAATTCGGTGTTAAGAGTATCGCTAATGCCTTGAGCGAGCTGTTCGATAGCGGCGGTGCTTGTTTCGCCTGCGAGCTCCTTAACAACAACGATATCCTGCTCGCCGATTGCGATAACATAATCCTTTGTTCTATCTGGGAACATATTTTGAATTATATCGTATGGGAGAATGTCTGTTCTTGAATAAAATCTTATGAGCAATACAACTCTTGACTCGTTTCCGTCAAAGCGAAGCTCTCTGCTCTTTGCATAAATATCACTTGGAAGAATGTTATCCATAATGATATTTTTAATAAATGAGCTCTTGTCAAACTTTTCGTCATAGTAATTTTTGATGTTTGAAAGTGAGATAGCAAGAATTGATGCATATCTTTCAGCAACCTTATCCTCGCCCTCTACGAAAAGAATAAAATCAGAGCCTGCGTTTGTACCGATACGGCGATAGGTATAGCCGTCGATTTCCATAGTCTCTGCGCTTAGTGCCATTTCCTCGCACACATAAGCTCTGCTTTCGCCTATTTTAGAAAGCTCGCTACAAGCGATTACTGCGCCTGTATTGTCAAGCACTCCTATTACACGGTCAACCGAATCGTGCATTTGATGAATAATGCCCTGGAACAATCTGTTAGACATAATTTCCTCCATTTTGTGCAATTTGTGCATTCGATATATCTATATTACACTATTTTGGTGCCTTTTTCAATAGGTTTTTTGATATTTTTTTGTGAATTTTGTACATTTTTTTGGCATTTTGAACAAAAATCACAATTCCGTTTCGTACACAATGCACGATAAAGCGAAGGTTGGTGCGGTTTCGCATCTTAAAATTCGTTTTCCAAGTCCTGCAATTTTTATGCCCATCTCTCTTGCCTTATCTACCTCTTTTTGGCTGAAGCCACCCTCGGCTCCTATTATTACGGAGATTGATTTTGCGCCCTTGCCCTCTGCAAGAATTTGCTTTAGGCTTTGAGTCCCGTCTCCCTCATAGCACATAATTGCAAGCTCTGCCTCGCTTGCCCTCGCAATTGCCTCGTTAAAGGACATAGCCTCAAGAACCTCGGGGATTATTCCGCGTCCACTTTGCTTTGAGGCGCTTTCTGCAATTTTATTATGGCGTGCACATTTTTTAGGTGCGTCCTTTTTGTCTATCTTTGCAATACAGCGCTCTGAGGCAAATGGGATTATCTCGCAGGCGCCACAGTCGATTGACTTTTGAATTACAGTTTCAAGCTTATCTCCCTTGGGAATTGCTTGATAGAGGCTTATAAAAGCGGTAGGCTCAGTATCACTCACACCCTCGGTGTCTATTTTTGCGCGCACCTCTGTATCTGTTATTTCGCTTATTGTACATTCATAAATATGCTTTTGCATATCGCATACGGTGATGCCCTCGCCCGTTGCCATTCTAAGAGAGCGAGAGATATGATGCGCATCATCACCTGTTATAACGATATAGCCGTCGCTTATCTGCTCTGCTCTTATAAAAAATCTCGGCATAATTACTCCTATATAAGTATGAATTATTTATTAGTATTCTAACACTATATATATTATTTGTCAAGCAAAAAAGCACCTCGTGTGAGGTGCTTTTTTATTTTATGTTATGACTCGGGCGTGCCATAAACCGCATCGGCGGTAATCAGGTAGAAATCAAAGCCATTGAAGGTCTTTGTTTCAAGGTCGACACCATCAACACCTGCTTGAATAAAATGAGTAGATGTGTTCTCGCCCTTGGTTGTAGTTACAACAACCGCAGAAACAAGCTTAAGTGTGTAATAGTTACCGAGTGAGCCCTCTGTTTCTCCTGTCTTAGAGAAGCCTCTAACCTCAATGCTAATTGAGCTATAATTGAGATTTATAACCTTAACGCTGAAGCCCTTAGCTCCGTCTGCAAGCTCAAGGGTCTTTCCGTCTATGATATCTGCAACATCGATGTCGCCATTTACCATAAACAAGCCGATTGTTACGCTCTCGCCTGTAATTCTTGTGTACTCGCTAAGAAGTAATGTGTCAACAGAATAGCCAACATTTATTCCAAGATATGCCTCTGTTTCAGGATTTGAATAGCCCTTGAATGTGATAATAGGAGCCTTTTCCTCGCTTGCTACATAGCCGTCCATTGCGGTGCAGTATGTTGCATTTGAGCAGATACAGCTATATGTGCCCTTTGCTCCAAAGCCATTTACATAAGCAAGGCTTTCTACCTTTGTGTGTCCTGTTTCCTTGTATTGAGATACAACCTTGTTGCCACACTCTCTTGAGCATTCAGCATCAACCATACAGCTATTTACATCGCCGTAGTTGTGCTCTGCGTCGTAGAATGCGTTACAATTGTTATAGTTGTAAACCACATAATACTTTCCGTCTTCTACTGCCTTTTCAACGAACTGTGTATCAGTCCAGTTCTTATAATCCTCACTATTCCAATCAAGGTAATTTTCGTGGTTTATTCTTTGCTGGCTATCAGTGCTTGCAAGAAGTCCTTTAAGTGTGTTCAATTCGGTCAACGAGCCAGTGAAAAAGATTACGCCCTTCAAGCCTGTGCCATGGAACACATGGCTACCAGAAATTGAGCTTGTAGCTGTTAGAACATTTTTAGAGAGATACAAATATTGAAGTGAGCGCGACTCCCAAAGTAAGCTTTGTCCAACGCTTATGTTCGAAAGTTTTTCACTTAGCCATAGCTTATTAAGAGCATAGCAATGCTCGAACGCTCTGTCCTTTATTGTTGTTACAGTATTTGGAAGCTTGAGCTCCTCAAGGCTTGTGCAATAGCCAAATGCTCTGTGTCCTATATACTCAAGATTACAGCCCTCTGGGAATGTAACGCTCTCAAGATTTTTGCAGAGGTACATAGAGCCATAGCCATTTCCGCCATCCTTAATAGTCTTAAGTGCCTTTGGGAAAACAATTTTTCTTATACTCCAACAGCCGAAGAAGGCAGTATCGTTAAGAATGCCACCCTCGTACACTTGACCAGTGATTTGGTCAAAAGGTGCGTCAGGGTCGATGTAAACCTCTAGAACAGGGGTTGCTTGAACTATACGATTGCTCTCTCTCCATGTGTTTGGGAAATACGCGAACAAAAGCTCGCTATTTGCAGGCTTATAATCTCCAGTTTGAGCATAAAAACCGTATGCGCTTCCATCAGAAAAGCTCTTTATACCCGCATCATTTGGAAAGTTAATGCTGACAATATTCTGCTTTGTTACACCAGATGACGAGGTGAACTTATACATACCATTACTTGCGTTGATTGTGCAGTAAGCGGTGTCAGTTGTAACAAACGATTTAACAGCAACAAAAACAGTATTGTCATCAATAATTGCTTGACCGAGCTTGTACCAAGAAATCGCCTCTCCACCTTGATTTGTTTTTGGCAATGAGCCTGAATATGCTGTGATTACATCGTTTGCGTCACGAGTACACCAAAGCATTGCGTCCTCAACGGATTTTGAGGAAAGAGCATCAACCTCTGAGTCAAAATAATAAATGGTTGCCTCGCCATATGTATCAGCGCTTGCGCTAATTGCAAGCATACATACAAGAGCCATTACGATAGCAACAAAAAGAGCTATTCTTTTTTTCATAATTTTCTCCTTGCGGGTAAGCCCCCGCGGGCGTATAAAATATTTTTACAAAATAATTATACCATACGCGAGTATATGTTGTCAATATTGCACAATTAACAAATCCCCCCCCCCGAAATTTGTGCATTTTGCACAATAATGCACAAATTTCGTATTATTCACTCTTCACTTTTCACTCTTATCTCTTCTTTCCCCTCTCACAGTGTGCAAAATACACAAGTGATATTTTTGCTATCGCAAAAGAGATATTCTCACTCCGTGAGAGTGATA
>JAFTIV010000174.1 GCA_017456685.1 Clostridia bacterium
CCTTTGAGACATAGCCATATAAAACACCTATGCAATCCATACCAAAGGCTCTTGCGCCCTCTATATCATAGAAGCGGTCTCCCACCATCATGCTCGATGATGTGTCAATATTTGCCTCCTTTATGGCATATTCAAGCACCGCTTCCTTTGTGTTGCGAGTTTTTTCATCCATGCTTGCACCCGCTATGAAATCAAAATACTTAGTAAGTCCTGCATCATCCAAAATCTGCTTTGCAAAGATTTCGGGCTTAGATGTGGCTAAAATCAGCCTTTTTTTAGCATTTTTAAGTAGCTTGAGAAGAGCTTCTATTCCGTCGTAAATATAGCCCTCCAAAATGCCCTTGGTAGTGTAATATTCTCTATAAAGCTCAATTGCCCTCATTGCGCCCTCGTCGTCGAAGCCATAAAAGGTCTTAAAGGAATACACAAGAGGTGGTCCTATAAAGCGAGAAAGTGTGCTTTTATCCTCGACCTCTATGCCGAGCTTGCCCAAGGCATAGACCACAGAATTGGTCACCCCCTCGCCAGAATCGACAATAGTGCCATCAAGGTCAAAAAGAATTGTTGTATAATTTTCCATGGCTTTTCTCCTTTTGAGATAATATATTTATTTTAGCACATATTAAAGAAAAAATCCACCTTTTTGGGTGGATTTTTTGATTTATTCAGGCTTTGTGAGGCTTCCCTCGACCTTTATTTCGTCGGGCTTTTTTTGAAACCTTGAGAAAACCATTGAGCCAAGAGCAAAGAGTGCTACTACGTTAGGTATAACCATAAGGTTATTGAACAAATCCGAAAGTCCCCAAACGAGTCCGTTTGAGCCAATCGAGCCAAGGAATACGCATACGATTGCAATTGCGGAATACACAATTGTTCCCTTTTTTGCCTTGCCAAAGAGATAATTGAAATTGATTTTTCCAAAGAAGTTCCAGCTGATTATTGTTGAGAATGCAAAGAAGAACAAGCATACCGCAACAAAGATAGAGCCGACTGCGTTTCCTACGCTTGCGTTTCCGCCAAAGAGGGTTGTGAAGGTTGCTTGGAATGCCCTTTGAACCATATTTCCGTCTGTGTAGCCAAGTGTGCCCGCTATGCCAGTGAAGGAACTATTAAGCCCGTCAACCACCTCACCGTTTATGGAAGAAAGTGCGCCATTTCCCGTATAAAGTGTGCATAAAACGATAATTGCGGTGAGTGTAAGAACGATAAATGTGTCTATAAACACACCTACCATTGCAACTACTCCCTGCTCGTGTGGGTCCTTAACATCTGCTTGTGCGTGTGCATGTGGGGTTGAGCCCATTCCAGCCTCGTTTGAGAAAAGTCCTCTTTGTGCGCCCTTTTGAACCGCGAGAACAATTGCCGAGCCGATTCCGCCACCTATTATGGCATTTGGAGCGAACGCATACTTGAAGATTGCACCAATTGCCGAGGGGAGATTTTTGATGTTTACGCAAATTACCAAAATTCCGCCTACGATATAAAGGATTGCCATGATTGGAACGAGCTTTTCTGTAACTGCGGCAATTCTCTTAATTCCGCCTATGAAGATAAATCCTGCAAGAACAGCTATTGCAATACCTATAATCCAAGTGTAGCTTGAAATATCCTTACCAAACGACTCAAAAACGCCTGCAACATTTGTCGTGATTGAGTTTGATTGAACCATTGCGCCGATAAAGCCGAGTGCAATTATGATTGCTACTGCAAAGAAGCCTGCAAGGAACTTACCAAGCTTGCCAGTAAAGGCTTTTTTGATATAATATACGGGTCCGCCGTGAACCTCTCCATTTTCGTCGATTATCTTTGTTTTTTGTGCAAGAACCGCCTCTGCGTAGTTAGTTGCCATTCCAAGGAAGGCAATTATCCACATCCAAAATATCGCTCCAGGTCCGCCAACAAGGATTGCTCCGCAGGCGCCAACGATATTTCCTGTTCCTACCTGTGCCGCTACAGCTGTCGCGAGCGCTTGGAAGGACGAAAGCCCCTTCTTGCCGTCTGCTGTTTGCTTTTTAGCAAAGACTCTTTTAAAGCCCTCACCAAGACACCTTACCTGAACGAATTTTGTTTTGATAGAATAATAAAGACCTACAGCTACAAGCAAAAAAACAAGTATGTAGCCCGAGAGGTATGTATTGATATTACCTACCAGCTTTTCAAGTGCTTCCATTTTTTACTCCTTTGATATATAAAAATTTAAAAACAAAAATACGGAGCTAAAAAGCGCTCCGTACAAAAAAATTATATACATAGTATATAATCCAAAACAACTCTGTCCTTTTGCCTGAGAGATTAGCGCGATGCGCCTTGCCCCTTCGGCACTCATTTGCTGAGATTCTCCGGAGTGCTATCCAGCCTCAGTTAGCTATGCCTCCTGATGCCTTCAATTAGCTTTTATTTAATTTTTCTTAGGCATTATAGCACAGTATTTTTGATTTGTCAATATTATTTCCTAGGAAATTTTGACATTTACTTCCTTTATTCATATTATATATTGAGGGACATTCCCTCGGAAAGGAATGTTTATGGCTCAAGTTACTAATCAAGCACAGTTAATCTATGGTACAGTTGTGACAAGCTCAAATGTTGCAGTTGGAGAAATTTTAGAGGCTATCTCTATTTCTAAAACCTCAACGAGCGTAAGCTACGATCAGGGCGATGTTGTGACTTATGTTATCAATATAATAAATTCTGGTGCATCGGCGCTTAATGCTCTCACAGTTAGTGACGACCTTGGCGCTTATCAATTTGGCACAAGCACGCTTGTTCCCCTTGAGTATGTTGATGGCTCGGCAAGATATTTTATAAACGGTGTTTTACAAGCGCCCCTTGCAGTTTCAAGCTCAGGCACTTCGCTTGTGTTCTCGGGAATTAACATTCCTGCAGGTGCTAATGCCTCAATTGTTTACGAGGCTACAGCTAATGGGTTTGCACCCTTAGGCGCTGATGGAAGTATTACAAACACGGCAACTGTTTCCGGTGGTGGAATAACGCCTGTACAAGCGAGCGAAACAATAAGTGCTACAATTGCACCCCTTCTTTCAATCACAAAGAGCATAAGCCCTGTTCCAGTTTCTCCTAATGGTCTTGTAACCTATACCTTTGTTATCGAAAATACAGGTAACACAGAAATTACTGAGGTTGATAATGCTCAAATCACAGATTTGTTCAATCCTATTCTCTCGAACATTTCGGTTGTGTTCAATGGCACACCTTGGGAGGAAGGCACAAATTACACCTACAATGAAGCAAGCGGACAATTCGAAACCGTCCCTGGTCAGGTTGTGGTTGGAGCAGCGACCTATTCGCAAGACCCAACAACTGGAGTTTGGACCTTGACTCCTGCTACAAGCACACTAATTGTCACCGGAAATATCGGTTGATTGATTTCAAATGCAAAAAACGGCTCTTTTCGGGCCGTTTTTATACTTATGAATATAAAATCAATTGTTCATATAAGCAATCGTTGTAGATATGGAGAGCTTTTTGTCGCATTTTGGTACATTTATAATGACATGTTATTGATATGCAAGAAAAAAATGCGTTTGACAAGAGCCAATAGCCTTGCTTGTTTTCGTTGCTCGAAAAACTTTTTATAAAAAACTCAAAATAGGGCTTGACAAACCCATTTTCTTTTGATATAATATGTAGGCATTAAAGAAATCGAGATGTAGCGCAGTTGCAATTTCGTTTTCCAAGAGCTTGTGATTGGTTAAAACGATTTGTGGAAGTGAGCCAAGGGCGAGTCCCAGTAGCGCCGCGACAACTGCTATTAAAGCTTAATATTTTATCGAGATGTAGCGCAGTTGGTAGCGCGCATGCTTTGGGAGCATGATGCCGCAGGTTCGAATCCTGTCATCTCGACCATAAAAGCACTGTACCATTTGGTACGGTGCTTTTTTGCTTTATGGTCGAGTTGACGATTCGACCTGCCTTCAACGCAAGTAGAATCAGGTGCGCAAAATTGCCCTAAGGTGTGATAGCTTGCTAATCTAAGCCGTGGGCAATTCAACGGAACGCAGTGGAGTCATCCTGTCATCCGACCGTTTTGTAACTACGATTCGACCTGCCTTTGCGACTTGTCGCAAATCAGGTGCGCCTAGCGAGCAAAGCCGAGAGGTGCTTGCATATCAGAGGCTGCGAAGTGTTACGAGCAACAAAGTTGCGATGCTTCCTGTCATCTCGACCACGCGTCTCTAATTCGAACTATCGGGATTATGGTACCGAATTGGAGATTTGAAAAAAGACTACTCAAATTGAGTAGTCTTTTTTCGTTGTCATTATTTTTGATACTTATTAAAGCTTTTTCAGTTTCGAGCTATTAAACTTCAAGCTCTTTGATAACACGAAGCAGGCCGTCTATCTCTTTCACCTCAAAGAAATGGGGGCGCTCAAGCATTTTTTGTTCCGGTGAATGAAGGCACATACAGCGCTTTTTGTCACGAGTATCAAAAAACATTGCATGTCCTCCGTCTTTATCAAATAGCATCTCGGTAATATGTTTCCAAGGTCCTTTAATATTTCCATTTTGGGAAACGGCGCTTAAAACGACGTAGTTGTCATTCAAATACGGGGACCACGTAAGAAGTAATGAGCCGTCGGACAGCTTTTGCACGAAAGGCGCATCCGAGCCGTAACGCACGCAATTTTGACCACCAAGAACATTGTGGTCAGGGGTTGCCTTAGAAATAGGCGATTCGTTTGATGCGAAAACAACCCACGGCTCTCCAACAATTTGAGTAAGATCAGCACTCAGTTGTGCTGCACAGATCTCACCAACATACGCACCCTCGTCTGCAACATAATTATCAGGCCAATCGTGTGAGTAAAATATGTAAGGAATACCGTCATTTACAAACAGAGTTCCATCAATGCAGCTCTGCTCGTGTGGGGTTATTGCATCCCCCGTCAGTGGTTCAAAGGGACCGAGGGGACTGCTTGATTTCAAAATGTATGTTCCAAACATTTCATTTTTAGTTGGAAACGAAGCAAGCATATAGTATTTCCCGTTGTATTTATGCACTTCGGGTGCCCAGTTTGCCCCCGTATTCATATTGAATTTTGCCGAATCAAAGCATTGCCTTGGTTCACTCCAACAAACGAGGTCAGACGATTCATAAACGTCAAAGCCTCCAACACATATGCCATAATTTTTGCCCCGTGTTCCATACATATAGTATCGTCCGTTTTCAAATATAACAAATGGGTCACGAATATGGATGTCGTAATTTTTCATATCACTGATACATACCTTTCTTCTTTAATTGATTAACTGATATTTTATTATATCATAAAAGCAACCGCTTGTGCGGTTGAAACGTCGCAAGACGTAGATTTTCAAGCTTTAGTGAAGAAAAGCCTTTTAGCCATCAATGAAATTGCCGCAATAATGCTTAGCATTTTTGATGTAAGGCAATTTTATTATATCATAAAATCTTTTCTTATACAATCTCATTTGAGCAATTTATTTCTCTCAAAGCAGTAGTGCCAAATTTTCAGCACATCTGCTGATTTTCAATCAAAAGAGTGCAACTTTAATTTTACTTTTTTGCACTCTTGAAATCTGTGTCTTTGCACCCTTAAAATAAAAAATGATTAAAGGGTCGCATTTCTTGTGAAATGCGACCCTTTATCTATTGTTTTGTATCAAACTTAAAATATTGGATATCCTGCTTTTTCGTGTGCGTCAAAGAGCTCGTCACAAAGTGCTATGATTTCATCTGTTGAAAGCTCTGCTCCTGTGTGTGGGTCCATCATTGCGGCTTGATAAATCTTTTGCTTATCCATTGTATGAGCCGCCTCAATTGTAAGCATTTGAGCATAGATGTTTGATGAATTCA
>JAFTIV010000175.1 GCA_017456685.1 Clostridia bacterium
CACACATACCCCTACCATTATACCGAAAATGAGCTTTGGATTACAGGAATGCCTCGCTTCGATAAGCTATCTTCAATGCCCGAGCGACAAATTGTTCTTATGCCAACATGGCGCAGATACCTTGTGTCAAGCATAGATATTGCAACAGGAAGATGGCAAAAAAGCTCAGCACTTGAAAAAAGCGAATATGTAAGCTTTTGGAAGGGCTTTGTTGAAAACAATAAGCTTCTTGACGCCCTTGAGGCGCACGACTATACTCTATGTGTTGTGCCACATCCAAACCTTGATATTAGCGAATTTATTCACACATCACCTCGCGTTCGCATAGAAAAAGCCCCGAGCTATACCAAGCTTTATGAAAAAAGCGCCCTTCTTGTTACGGATTACTCATCCGTTGCATTTGATATGGCATATCTTGATAAGCCCATTATATATGCTCAATTCGATGCAAACGAGTTCTTCTCGGGAGAGCACACATATGGTGCAGGATACTTCGATTATGAGAAAAATGGCTTTGGAAAAGTTGCTAATACTCTTGACGAGGTCGTATCCCTTGTGATACAATGTATCGAAAATGAATGCGCGCTTGAGCCAAAATATCGCGATAGAATAAATGAATTCTTTGAATATCGCGATGGTAGAGCTTGTGAGCGAGTTGTGCAAAGACTACTTGATATGTAAGGAGAAGCAAAATGATAACAGTAAACAATTTGACCTTTAACTTTGGCGGGCAGGTGCTTTTTAAGGATGTAAATCTTAAATTCACCCCTGTCAATTGCTACGGAGTAATCGGTGCAAATGGCGCAGGAAAGAGTACCTTTCTTCGCATACTTTGTGGCGAGCTTGAGCCAACCAAGGGAGAGGTAAGCATACCCGACACCGTTAGAATGTCAGTTCTTAAGCAGAACCACTTTGCTTATGATGCCTATACAGTTCTTGATACCATAATTCAAGGCAACGAAAGACTTTACGAGGTTATGAAGCAAAAGGATGCGCTTTATTCCAAACAGGATTTCACCGACGAGGACGGAATTTTGGCATCGGAGCTTGAGGCTGAATTTGCCGAAATGAATGGCTGGGAGGCAGAAAGCGACGCATCGAAGCTCATACAGGGTCTTGGGCTTAGCGAGGATATGCTTTATGATACAATGTCAGCCCTCAAGGAGAGCGAGAAGGTAAAGGTCTTGCTTGCACAGGCGCTTTTTGGAAATCCTGATATAATTCTTCTTGACGAGCCTACAAACGGACTTGATATTGATGCTATAACCTGGCTCGAGGATTTCTTGAGCGACTATTTTGGAACTGTTCTTGTTGTATCTCACGACCGTCACTTCCTAAACGATGTCTGCACCAATATCGTTGATATCGACTACTCAGGCATCAAAATGTATGTCGGTAACTATGAGTTTTGGTATGAGTCAAGCCAACTTATTCAAAGAATGATTAAGCAACAAAATAAGAAAAACGAGGAAAAAATCAAGGAGCTTCAAAGCTTCATCTCTCGCTTTAGCGCAAATAAATCAAAGTCAAGACAGGCAACCTCAAGAAGAAAGCTTCTTGATAAGCTCTCAATCGAGGAGCTTCCTGCATCAAGCAGAAGATACCCCTTTATCGGCTTCGATATGGAAAGAGAGGCTGGAAAGGATATTTTAAGCGTCAAGGAGCTAACGAAGGAGCTTGATGGCGTAACCCTCTTTAAAAATGTGTCCTTTACAGTCCTTAAGGGCGATAAAATTGCACTTGTCGGCAACGAGCTTGCTATAACGAATTTTATGAAGGTGCTTATGGAGGAGACAGAGCCCACCTCTGGTAGCTTCAAATGGGGAGTTAGCATTTCAAAATCCTATTTCCCACACGATAATACACCATATTTTGACGGCTGTCACGATAGTATTCTTGATTGGATGCGCAGATACTCTAAGGACCAAACCGAAACCTATCTTCGTGGCTTCCTTGGTAGAATGCTTTTCTCTGGAGATAGCATTTTCAAGGAGGTAAATGTCCTCTCAGGAGGCGAGAAGGCAAGATGCATGTTCTCAAGAATGATGCTTTTTGGCTCAAACTTCCTTCTTCTTGACCAACCAACCGACCACCTTGACCTTGAATCCATTACCGCAGTAAACAATGGTCTTGCCGACTTTAAGGGCAATATCATCTTTACCTCTCACGACTATGAAATGGTAAACACCGTAGCAAATCGTATAATTGAGCTTCGCGAGGACGGAATAATTGACTTTGGCGGAACCTACGAGCAATTTATCGAGTACAAAAAGGAAAGAGGCTTACTCTAAAAACAAAACAGGCTATCTTGGCGCACCTGTGATGGAACAGGTGCGCCAACTCTATTCGCCTGCCGCGAGTGGTATGCACTTCGTGCGCGATATTGCCTTCGGCAGCGATATGCGCTACGCGCGTTTGAAGTTACAAAGGCGAATAGAATATCACTGCGACCCTCGGGAGCAATATCACTTTTGCAAAGCAAAAATATCACGCCGAGCCGTGCGAGGCATATCACGGAAAAACCTTTACCGCCCGATAGTTCACCTAAAAGCTGTAACACACTATACCTTGCAGGATAAGGCATGTGAAAAGGAGTATGAATAAAAATGTTCATACTCCTTTTGCGTTGCTACAGATAAACCTGCTTTATGGAAGATACCCCTTAGTGATAGCCTGTTTTTCTTTTTCAAGCCCTTGACACATTATTATATTTATGTTATAATATTTAAGTATAGTATGTTATGGAGGGGCAAATGGATACCACACAAAGAAGAATAGGTATAATCGGTGCAGGACCTGCCGGAATGATGTCTGCAATTTTTGCCTCACAAAACGGCGCTAAGGTTACACTCTTTGAAAGAAATCAAAGGGTAGGCAAAAAGCTTGCTATAACGGGCAAGGGTAGATGCAATGTTACAAACGATTGCGACAATGCGGAGCTTTTGAAAAATGTTATAGCAAACCCGAAATTTCTTTATGCCTCAATAAGCGCATTTGATACACAAGATACTAAGGCATTTTTTGAAAACGCAGGCGTTCCTCTTAAGACCGAGCGCGGTAGGCGCGTATTTCCTGTCAGCGATGACGCACACGATATTGTAAACGCACTACATAGACAGGTGCTTGATAACGGCTGTGAAATTAAAAACGAGAGGGTTACAAAAATTCTCGTTGAAAACGGACAGGTATGCGGACTTGAGGCGGGCGGACAGCGCTATGCGCTTGATGCGGTTGTTTGTGCAACGGGCGGTGTTTCTTACCCAGGCACGGGCTCGGATGGCGATGGCTTTAGATTTGCCAAGGAGCTTGGAATTAAGGTGACAGAGCTTACCCCGTCGCTTGTTCCTGTGGAAACCATAGAGCCACTTGGTGAGCTTATGGGGCTTTCCCTCAAAAATGTAACTCTTAAGGTGACAGATACAGATACCTCACGCATTGCTTTTAGTGAGCTTGGAGAGATGCTCTTTACACATTTTGGACTTAGCGGTCCACTTGTGCTCTCCGCATCCTCTCATATGGCGAAGATGCGAAGCGGTAAATATATTGTGTCAATAGATTTAAAGCCTGCTCTTGATGAAAAGGAGCTTGACAAAAGAATTCTTAGTGATTTTTCAACAAGAGTAAACAAGGACTTTCAAAATTCACTTGGCGCGCTCTTACCCTCGAAAATCATTCCATATATCGTAAGGCGCACAAAAATTCCGCCAAGCACTAAGGTGAACGAAATCACAAAGGAGCAAAGGCACACCCTTGTGCATACCCTTAAGGAGCTTACCTTCACAGTAAAGGCATTTCGCCCAATCAAGGAGGCAATTGTCACCGCAGGCGGAATAGATGTTAGCGAGATCAACCCCTCTACAATGCAGTCCAAAAGGATTAGCGGGCTGTATTTCGCAGGAGAAATGATAGACACACACGCATATACAGGCGGATATAATTTGCAAATTGCATTTTCCACAGGCGCGCTTGCAGGCACGCATAGCGCTTGGGGAGATTAGGAGATAATTATGAGAATAGCACTTGACGGACCAAGCGGAGCAGGAAAAAGCACCGTTGCTAAGGCGGTTGCAAAAAGGCTCGGCATAGTTTATGTTGACACAGGCGCACTCTATCGCTCGATAGGACTTTATGTTCAAAGAAAGGGCGTTAGCAAGGACGACAAGGAAAAGGTTATTGCAATGCTTGACGAAATCAAGCTTGACCTTAAGTTTAATGATGGAACACAGGTTGTGCTTCTAAATGGTGAGGATGTTGGCGGATTTATCCGCACAGGCGAGATTTCGATGTATGCCTCTGCCGTTTCCGCAATCCCTGAGGTTCGCGCATTCCTTCTTGAAACTCAAAGAAAAATTGCAAGAGAGAATAGCGTCATTATGGACGGACGCGATATCGGTACTGTTATAATCCCTGATGCAGAGGTTAAAATTTTTCTCGTCGCTTCAGCCGAGGCAAGGGCGGAGAGAAGATATAAAGAGCTTATCGAAAAGGGTGAGAGCTGTACCTACGAGGGCGTGCTCGCTGATATTAAGGAGCGCGATAATAACGACTCTACAAGGGCAGTTGCTCCCGCAGTTCCAGCAGAGGATGCAATCTTTCTTGATAACTCCAACCTAAATCAAGAGCAAACAATAGATAAGGTTATCGAAATTATCGAAAATACCGTAAAAAAAAAGAAGCCTAAGAAAAAAAGACGCTTTTATAGGGCAGTAAAATTCCTTCTTGGTAAAATTGTCGGCTTTTTCCTTGGCGTAAGGGTTAAAAACAAGAACAAGGAGATTTTTGATAAGCCCTTTATCCTCTGTGCTAACCATACAAGCCTTCTTGATGCAATTGTAATAGTTATAGCGATGAAAAATCAAATTCGCTATATGGGTAAGAAGGAGATATTTAAAATTCCCCTTCTAAACCTCTTTATAAAGGCAATGGGCGCTTTCCCTGTTGATAGGAAAAAAGGCGATGTTGCCGCTATTAAAAAGACACTTGAAATTCTCAAGGGCGGAGAATGTGTAGGAATATTCCCACAGGGCACTCGCCACCCATACGAGAACCCAAGAGATACCGAGGTTAAGGACGGTATCGGTATGATGGCATCACGCGCAGGCGTTGGCATTGTTCCCGTATATATTAAAAACAAGTCTGGTAAGGTTAAGTGGTTCCACAAAAACACAGTAATTATCGGCGATTACATTTCTCCCGAGGAGATTGCATTCCCCGAGCTTAGCGGACGCGAAAAATACAAGGCAATTTCAAATTACGCATTCGATAAGATTTGCTCAATCGGCGAAAGCTGGGAGGATAAGAAATGATTATAACCGTAAGCGAAAACGCAGGCTTTTGCTTCGGTGTCAGGCGCGCTACAGAGGCTGTCGAGGAGCTTATAAAAAATAAGCATCACGATGAGATTATTTGTACGCTTGGCAAGCTTATTCACAATGAGCAATATAGCGAATATCTTGAAAAAAACGGAGTATATGCAATCACAAGCGATGAGATAGAGAGGCTCTATTCTCTTGCTAAATCAGGAAAGCGTGTAACTCTTGTAACGAGGACTCACGGGATTGAGAAAAAAACGAAGGAAGCGCTCGAGGCGTACGCAAGGGAGTGCGATAGCTTTAAGGTTGTCGATAGCACTTGTCCGTATGTTGCGAAAATTCACAAAATCGCAAAGGAAAACTCAAGTAAGGAAAAAATCTTCTTTGTGATAGGGCAAAGGGAGCACCCAGAGGTGCTTTCGATAAAAAGCTATATCGAGGCAAACGGATATATTTGTGCAGATTCACTTGAGCTTGAAAATCAACTCAAATCGATAAAATGTGACGAAAAAGAGGCGATTATGGTCGCTCAAACGACCCAAAAGCTGACAGAATGGAAAAAATGTCAAGAAATTATCAAAAAATACTGTACAAATGCAAAAATTTTTGATACAATATGTAGTGTTACTGAAAAAAGACAGACCGAGGCAGAGATTTTAAGTCAAAGCTCGGACGCAATGCTTGTAATCGGTGGTAAGGATAGCTCGAACACGGCAAAGCTTTACCAAATCTGTAAGGGGCACACCAGTAAGGCTTTTTGGATACAAACAAGCGCAGATATTCCCTTCGACGAAATTGCAGGCGCAGAAAAAATAGGTATAACAGCGGGTGCCTCAACACCCGATAATATAATTCAGGAGGTTAAAAAAACTATGAGCATTATCGAGGAAAACTTCGCCGAGCTCTTTGAGCAAAGCGAAAAGGAAACTCAAAAAAATATACAAAGGAGCAATTGTCAAGGGTATCGTAATGTCTATTTCGGAAAACGAAATATGTCTTGATTTGGGTGTTAAGCAGACAGGTAGCATCAAGCGTGACAAAATCACAGATGATAACGATGTAAAGCTTAGCGACCTTTTCAAAATTGGTGATGTAGTAGAAGCCAAGGTTGAAAGCAAGAGTGACAAGGACGGCGAAATCACACTTTCCAAAAGAGCAGTTGACGATGTTAAGAACTGGGAAAAAATCGTTGACTACGCAAATAGCGGAGAGGTTGTTGAGGCTGTTGTTACAAAGGCAATCAAGGGTGGCGTTATCGTAAGCGTTGATGGCGTTGATGTATTTGTTCCTGCGTCTATGACAGGCGTTGGAAAGGACAAGGACCTTGCCGAGCTTGTAAAAACAACTCAAAAGCTCAAGATTGTAGAAATCAAAGAGGACAGACGCCGTGCAATCGGTTCAATCAAGGCTGTTCTTAAGGAAGAAAAGAAGGCTCAAGAGGAAGCATTCTGGTCAGCACTCGAGGAAGGCAAGGTTATTGAGGGACCTGTTAAGAGCCTTACATCATATGGTGCATTTGTTGACCTTGGTGGAGTTGACGGCCTTGTACATATTACAGAGCTTTCTTGGAAGAGAATTAAGCATCCAAGCGAGGTTGTAAGCGTTGGCGAAACAATTAAGGTATTTGTAAAGTCCTTTGATAAGGAAGCAAGAAAGGTTTCTCTCGGCTACAAGACCGATGATGAAAATCCTTGGAATATCTTTAAGTCAAAGTATGCTGAGGGCGACATTGCAGAGGTTAAGATTGTTGGTATTACAACATTCGGCGCATTTGCTGAAATTGTTCCTGGCGTTGATGGACTTATCCATATCAGCCAAATCGCAGACCAAAAGATTGACAATGTTGCAAGCATTCTTAAGGTAGGCGACGTTGTTGAGGCTAAGGTTGTTGGCATTGATGATGAGAAGCAGAAGGTTAGCCTTTCTATAAGAGCGCTTCTTCCAGAGGCTCCAGCTGAGGAAGTAGTAGATGAGGCTCCAGTAGAGGATGCTACCGAGGCTCCAGCTGACGATACAAGCGACGCTGAATAATTTAAATTACAAAAACACCCACAAGTTAAGCCTTGTGGGTGTTTTAAAAGTAATGCTTGACTGAAATTATCTACCGCATCCGCCGTAGTTGCCATTGCCACAGCAGCAATGAAGAACAACGATAGCAATTATAGCTAACCAAAGAATTTCATTGTCAAAAAGATTACACAAGCAGTTATTCATAGTAATACCTTACCTTTTAAGGATTTGAGGATTTTGTCCTCTGTTATATACTATGTCAGCTTCTGTCGAATGTTACCGAATTATTTTAAAATGAGCTTGTCCGCCTCTAAAAATTCGTGAGCCTTAATTGTGCTTGTAAGAGAAATGTCAAGGCTTGCACCGCATTTTACGCACCTTACCTTAATGTAATCGTCGTAAACATCACAGCAAATATCGCCCTTGTCCTTGCAATTGCAGTAAATTTGACCGTCCTCATTAAGCTCGTTAATTACAAAACGAATAATTTCGAGGTTGTGAGGGTCGTAAAGCTCACCTCTGTCCTTTTCCTCATTCTTAATCGCACTTATGTCCTCTTCGCCAAGCATTGCAAGAAGCTCCTTGTTTGAGGCATCAACAGCCTCAGCAACAGCCTTCTCCTTGCCTATAAAGCAAATATCAATTCCCGAAAGTGAGCAGGGAATAACAAATATATCGCTGTCGAAGAATACAGAATTTGAAATCGTATAGGAATGATTTGAGGAGCAGGCAACACAGGGCACGCTAAGACGCATCTTTCCGTCATTTGTCTTTTCAACGCTCATTTCGCTCTCGTGGCACTCACATCTCAAGCGGAAAAGGCTTCCACTAAGAGAAAACGCACCAACCATGCTTGTTGCAACTCCGCCACACGCAGGGCATCTATAAGCAAGAGTAGTTTGCTTTTGATTTAAAATCACAAATATCACCTCATATAATTTAATGTAGAATAATCACGCTTAAATTGTACTATAAAAAATATTGCTTGTCAAGCAGAAAGGAGAAATTATGAGTGCAATCTATGATGAAAAATCTGGCGCAGTCTTTATCAGCGCGCACGAGCTTTGCGCCTACACCCTAAGGGGCGGAGATATTGATAGCCGTGGATTTAAAAATGGAAATAAGAATGGAATGACGGTTGCCTCTCACCAAATGCGTCCGCCAAAGCCAAATGTCGTTGATGCATATTCGGTTTCTCTTTTGCAGGACGGCATAACACTTACAGTTTACACATATCCCGAGGGCATAAGGCGCGAGGAGGACGGCTCATATACCGTTGAAAAAATACATACCGTGCCATATTCACTTGACGATATCTCTAATGGCGAGCTTGAAATTGCAATTGCAGGCATAATGTGCTCGGCATATATAGTTATGAGAAGCCTCGGTGGTGACCACGTAAACGCGCGAATTGCTTTTATAAAAAGCGGAAGCGATGAAATGCGTACCTTCGCTCAAAGACTTGATAGGCAAGAGGCGGAGGCACATTTTGAAACAGTTACAGAAATGTTTGCCCCATTTACAAGGGTTGTCGCTCAACGCGCGTGCGATACATCAAAACAGCTCTCGGAGCTAAAATTCCCGTTCAAGGGTGGCGTGCGTCAGGCTCAAAAGGAATTTATCCTTGAGGCATTTCGCTCCATAAAGGCACATAAGCGCCTAATGGTCGAGGCACCGACAGGAACAGGAAAAACAATGGCATCTCTGTACCCCTCGCTCAAATCAATAGGAGAGGGCTACGCAGATAAAATTTTCTATTTCACGGGAAAGACAACAACCGCATTTTCAGCGCTTAATGCTGTTGATATAATGCGTGATATGATACCCGATTTTCGCTCAATTATAATCACATCTAAGGACAAAACCTGTAAATCCTTCAAGCCATCAGAGCACAGAAGGTGCGACCCTAAGCATTGCCCAAGGGCAGGCGCGTACTTTGATAAAATAAATGTAGCGCTATGCGATTTGCTTGAAAATTACCGTACCTATACAAAGGAGGTAATTGATGAGGTTGCAGATAGATATATGCTTTGCCCATATGAGCTTTCGCTTGAGCTTTCGGAGTGGTGTGAGCTTATCGTTTGTGATTATAACTACCTCTTCGACCCGCAGGTTTACTTTAGAAGATACTTTAACGCACCCGATGCAAATTATATCTTTTTAATTGACGAGGCACATAACCTACCCGATAGAGCAAGGGAAATGTACTCTGCAACGCTTGAGCGCTCAATGTTCAAGGCATTGCAGGCTAAATTCCCAAATAATAAACACATCACCCAACCAATTGAGGATGTGCTCGCTAAATTTGACACCCTTCACGAGCTTGCTATGATAGAGCAAAGAGAGCTTGAGGGTCAGCACTATGGCTTTTATATTACCTCTCAACCGCCCGACGATATTGTCGTGGAGTTTGAAGCCTTTAAAAAGGGCTGTGAGAAGCTTTTTTCAAGAGATATAAACGATGATGAGCTTCTTGATGCATATTATGAGGTTAAGCACCTTTTAAAGGCATATGAGCTCTTTGATAAGCGCTTTACAATGTATATCGAGGCGGTAGGTGAGGATGTCAAGCTTCGCTTTATGTGCCTTGATGTGTCGCATTTGCTCGATACATCAATGAAAAAGGGCTCGTCGTCGATTTTATTCTCGGCAACCCTTACCCCAAGGGATTATTTTGCTGACATTCTCGGCTGTGAAAGGTCATCAACTCTCACACTCTCCTCGCCCTTTGAGCGAGATAACCTATGCTTGCTTGGAATTAGCAATATAAGCACAAGGTACGAGGATAGACAAAGAAGCTCTGCAAATGTAGCTAATGTAATACGCGCTACAATCGCAGGAAGGGCAGGAAATTATATCGTTTATTTCCCCTCATATAGTTATCTTAGCGAGGTTAAGGCGGTATTCGAAAAGCGATACCCAAATATCAATATAACCGCCCAAAGCAAGAGTATGAGTGAAAATGCTAAGAAGGAATTTCTTGACTCATTTGATGCTAAAAAGGAAGGGACCCTTGTCGGCTTTTGCGTTCTTGGCGGTAGCTTCTCGGAGGGTATTGACCTTCGCGGAGAGCGCCTAATAGGTGCAATAATTGTTGGCGTCGGCTTGCCAACTATAAGCACAGAGCTAAACATAATCAAGGAATACTTCGATAAAACCCGCGAAAACGGATACGCCTACGCATATACCTATCCTGGAATGATAAAGGTTCTGCAGGCGGCAGGACGCGTTATTCGAAGCGAGGATGAGCGCGGAGTAGTTATTTTGATTGACGACCGCTTCGCAACTCCTGAATATCACGAGCTAATGCCAGAGCATTGGAAGCACCTTCGCTTCTTAACCACAGCTAACGATTTGCTCGCACAAATAACAGATTTCTGGAAAAAATAGTATAAACCTATTGCAAATTTATAATATTAGTGCTAAAATAATACATAAATTAAATTTAATGCTTAAAGAGGACAGAAAAAATGCAAAGAATAACAATCAAGGAAATATTCGCATCTCCCGAGACTTTTGCAAACAAGGAGATTACCGTATGTGGCTGGGCAAGGACTATTCGTTCAAGCAATGCCTTTGGCTTTATCGAGCTTAATGACGGTAGCTATCACACAAACCTTCAGGTTGTGTTTGAGGAGGCTTTTCTTGATAACTATAAGGATATAGCAAAGCAGAATGTAGGCTGTGCACTTATCGTAAAGGGAACGCTTGTTCTCACACCCGAGGCAAAGCAGCCCTTCGAAATTAAGGCAAGCGCAATTGAGGTTGAGGGTGCATCAACCCCCGACTACCCACTTCAAAAGAAAAGACACTCTCTTGAGTTTTTGCGTACAATCGCGCACCTTCGCCCAAGAACAAATCTTTTCAGTGCTGTATTTAGAGTTCGCTCTGTTGCCGCGTTTGCAATCCATAAGTTCTTTAACGAAAGAAACTTTATCTATGTCCACACCCCAATAATCACAGGCTCTGACTGTGAGGGCGCAGGCGAGATGTTCCGCCTAACCACGCTTGACCTTGAAAGCCTACCTAAGACAGAGGATGGCAAGGTTGACTATTCCAAGGATTTCTTTGGTAAGAGCGTAAACCTTACCGTATCAGGTCAGCTTAGCGCTGAAACCTATGCTATGGCATTTGCAAATGTTTATACCTTCGGTCCTACCTTTAGAGCCGAGAGGTCTAACACAGCCCGTCACGCAGCAGAATTCTGGATGATGGAGCCCGAGATTGCATTTGCTGACCTTAACGACGATATGCGCCTTGCCGAGGATATGATTAAGTATGTTGTTAAGTATGTAATGCAGGAGTGCCCAGCAGAGATTGAATTCTTTAATAAGTTCGTTGATACTACTCTTGTTGACCGTCTTACAAACCTCGTTGAAAACGAGTTCGGTCATGTAACCTATACAGAGGCTATTGACATTCTTAAGAAGAGTGGCGAGAAGTTCGAATATCCCGTTGAGTGGGGAATTGATATGCAAACAGAGCACGAAAGATACCTCACCGAGAAGGTGTTTGGAAAGCCTGTGTTCGTAACTGATTACCCAGCTGATATTAAGGCATTCTATATGCGCCTAAATGATGACGGAAAAACAGTTGCTGCAATGGATATGCTCGTTCCAGGTGTTGGTGAGCTTATCGGTGGCTCTCAGCGTGAGGAAAGAATGGATTATCTCCTTCGTGCAATGGAGAAGTTCAACCTCAACGAGGAGGACTACTGGTGGTATCTTGAGCTTCGCAAGTATGGCGGAACCAAGCACGCAGGCTTCGGTCTTGGCTTCGAAAGACTTATTATGTATATCACAGGCGTCGCTAATATAAGAGATGTCGAGTCTTACCCAAGAACAACAGGAAGCGCTGAATTTTAATTTTTCTCCAAGGAGATTTTATGAAAAAATATACAGAAATGACAAGAGAAGAGCTCGAGGCACTTCAAGCTGAGCTCAAGGCAAAATATAAGGAATATCAAGCAAAGGACCTAAAGCTCAATATGGCAAGAGGAAAGCCCTGCGTTGAACAGCTCAATCTTTCCATGGGAATGATGGATGTCCTCTCCGCCTCATCGGACCTTACCTGCGATGACGGAACAGACTGCCGAAACTATGGTGTGCTTGATGGTATTCACGAGGCAAAGGTGCTTCTTGCAGATATGATGGAGGTTGGCATTGACAACATCATCATATACGGAAACTCAAGCCTCAATGTAATGTACGATACAATCGCGCGCTCAATGACGCACGGTGTTATGGGCTCAACCCCTTGGGCTAAGCTTGATAAGGTTAAATTCCTTTGTCCCGTTCCTGGCTACGATAGACACTTCAAAATCACCGAGTACTTCGGCATTGAAATGATAAATGTTCCAATGACGGAGAATGGCCCTGATATGGATATGGTCGAAAGACTTGTTCGCGAGGATGAGAGCATAAAGGGAATTTGGTGCGTTCCTAAGTATTCAAACCCACAGGGCTACTCATATTCAAATGAAACAGTTCGTCGCTTCGCAAGGCTTGAGCCTAAGGCAAACGACTTTAGAATTTACTGGGATAACGCATACACCATTCATCATCTTTATGATGATAAGCAGGATGAGCTTGTTGAAATTCTTGCTGAGTGTAAAAAGGCAGGCAACCCCGATATGGTATATAAGTTCGCCTCAACCTCAAAAATCAGCTTCCCAGGCTCTGGTGTTAGTGTTCTTGCATCGTCTCTTAATAACCTTGAGGATATCAAAAAGCAGCTTGCAATCCAGACAATAGGTCACGACAAGGTAAATCAGCTCC
>JAFTIV010000176.1 GCA_017456685.1 Clostridia bacterium
AATAAAATAATCCGCGCAAAGCTCAAGCGCGCCACTCCTTGTAGCAAGCGAAATTGAGCGTATTTTTTCGTTTTCTATGCTTGCATCGAATATGTATGCGTGAAATAAAACATCAACGCCTGCATCCTCAAGAATTTGATTAAGAACAAGCTTAAGCTCCTCCTCCAAAAAGCTTTGTGTATATTCCAAGGCATTCTTTTTGGCAAGTCTTTCACAAATCTCAGCAAAAATTCCTCTTGAAAGGTCAAGCCTCTCTCCGTTTATTTTTGTCCAGTATTGCATAAAGGGATTAACCAAGGAATTCGTTGCTGCTCCGCCCAAGCAATTACTCTTTTCAACAAGCAAAACGCGTGCGCCGTGTCGCGAGGCGGAAACAGCTGAGGCAACTCCCGCAAAGCCACCGCCAACCACTATTAAATCATATTTTTTCATAAATTACCCCAGCAATGTGTCTGTAATTAGCATAATGCAAAAGCCTGCAAGTAGTGCATAGGTTGCTCCTCTTTGGCTACCGTGTGCGTGTGTTTCGGGTATCATTTCATCGCTTATTACATAAAGCATAGTTCCGCCTGCAAAAGCAAGGGCGAATGGCAAAATTGCCGATGCAATGCTAACAGCAAAGTATCCTATCAGCGTTCCTAATATTTCTATAAGACCTGTTAGCGAGGCAAGCAAGAAGGTTTTTCTCGGCTTCACTCCGGCTGAGAGCATTGGCGCGATGATAACCATTCCCTCGGGAATATTTTGAAGCGCTATTCCGCCCGCGATAACAAGTGCTTGTGTAGTGTTTCCAGAGCCAAAGCCAACTCCTGCTGCAATGCCCTCTGGAAGATTATGAATTGCAATAGCTGTTACAAACAAAAGCACCTTACTAAGTCTTGAGCTTTGATGTGGCTCAAGGTCGGCTCCTGCGAGCTTATGAAGGTGAGGCACGAGCTTATCAACAAGGTTTAAAGCCACTGCGCCCGTAAAAATGCCGAGAACCGTAATTATCAAGCCATATTTGCCACCGAATTCAACGGAAGGCACAATAAGCCCCAGAACAGCCGCAGAAAGCATTACATCCGCTGCAAATGCCATTACGATGTCAGCAAATTTATGAGATATGTTTTTAAAGGCAAAGCCTATAATAGCGCCTATGACAGTAGCTCCACCAACTCCAAGCGCTGTTAATAAAACCATTTGCATAATTATCACCTCTTTTTCTCATTTTATCACAATATATTTTAGATGTCAATTTAAAAATTAACGCTTCAAGCAAAAAGGAGCATCTCTGCTCCTTTCTTTTAAATGCTTGTGCTGTCATCGGTTGCGGGATTATCAAGCACCATTCCATTCTCGTCAAATCGCGAGCCGTGACAAGGGCAATCCCACGAATGCTCCTCACGATTATATTTTAATGCACATCCAAGATGAGGACATCTGGGCGCTGTTGGAGTTAATAGTCCTATTAAGGACTGTCCCAAATTGGAGAAAAGTGCTGGGTGCATAATGCTTCTTGAGGGGGAAAAGACAGATGCAAATTCATTCTCTTTTCCCATAACCAAATCACTTAGTAGCATTGCTGATACCATTGATGATGTCATTCCCCATTTATTAAAGCCGGTTGTAACAAATAAATTCGGTGTGCTTTTCGAATATTGTCCAATATATGGAATTGAATCCAAAGTAATACAATCCTGCGTTGCCCATTTAGCAATTATGCTCGCTTTGGGATAATGCTTGCCTGCAAAGCCTTCAAGAGCCTGCCAACAACCACCTTGCTTACCTGTTCTATGCCCTGCACCACCTAATAGCAATACATCCTGATAATTTCTAAAGGAAAGTCCCTTATCATTTTCATCTACATACATTCCATCTATTTTTTGTGCATTTTTCAAGGCTATAACATACGAGCGATGCTGATGCATTTTTAAATAATAGCCACCGTGCTTATTAAGAAACGGAAAATGCGTCGCAACAATCATTTTCGAATAGCTGATATTACCCTTATTGGTAACTGCAACTCTTGGCTTAAGCTCTGTAACCTTTGTGCTTTCATATATAGGCAAATCCCTTGATATTTCAAGCAAGAATTTGAGAGGATGAAATTGCGCCTGCTTTAAAACGCGAACTGCTCCCTTTGAGGGGACAGGAATGGGAATATTCTCTACAAAATCCGCCTCACATCCAAGTCGATTTAAGGCTTCAGCCTCTTTTTCAATTTTTTCGCGATTACTCAAGGAATAAACATAAGAATCCTTTATCTCATAATCGCAAGATATCGTTTTGCAAAGCCTTGAATATTCATCTATTGCCATTTTTTGAGCTTCTAAATATAGCCTTGATTTTTCCAAGCCATAGCGTTTAATCATTTTATCATATATTAAGCCGTGCTGAAGGGTAATTTTTGCGGTGGTATTTTGCGTGATTTGCTCACAAATGCGCCCTTTTTCCACAAGCAAGCAATCGACACCAGCGCGCCTGAGCATATATGCGCACAAAACTCCTGCTATTCCGCCACCAACTATTAAAACATCGGTTTTCTTATCACCATCAAGCGCTTCAAAGCTTGGTCTATTCTTCTCTATTTTATCAATCCAAATTGATTTCATTGCCACACTCCTTTTTTAGTAGTGTGCTCATTTCTTGGTTTTTTAATCGAAAAGCAATAGTAAGTATTGTTCTCAAAAGCAAAAGCCAGACGCGAGGTCTGGCTTTTGTTTTATGTATGTGTGGGACTAAATCTCGTTTTTGTGTATAGAACAAAAAACATTTTTAAATTTTCTTTCTCATATAATGACGAATTAGCCCAACTATGAAAAACGCAACAGAAACAGCAAGCAAGGTCAAGAACACAATAAGATGAATATTGCTTTCTATGGTTGTTTCATTCCAACGAGAAAGCTTTGCCATGAAAATGTTTGCATCGTCAATTTCGCCCTGAAGCGTTGGATTTTTCGCCCTTAAGAAAAGCGGAGACAAATACACGAAGACATTTATCAGGACTAATATAATGCTCGTCTTTAAAAATCTGTTTATTTTCAAAAATCTTACACTTAGAAGTATGTTTAGCACTAAATAAATATTAAATACAATAGGAAGAGCTATTTTTACATACCACCACGAATTTGTTTTATAATAGTTTATTACAGTATATATATGTATCACAGCAAGAAGAATATTAAGCATAATAAAGTCTATACCGAGCGATACAAAATCATTATATTTTCTTACCCTTGAAAAGACCTCATATTTTGCTATATAGATAGGAGCAAGAATGATTACCAAGCCCAAAAGGACTGACAGCACGGGTATAATGAACCAGTCCCCTTTTGTATAAATACAGCACACGCCCAAAAGCAGGCACAGAGCTAAATATTGTGACAACGGAATTAAAATCAATTTATATTTCTTTATATGCTTTGGCAAATTCGTAAAGGTAAATGCAAGAATTAGCGCGGAAACGACAATCCAAAACCAAGAAAGAGTTTTATCAATTGCCAAATTGCAAATAAAGCACGGAACTAACGCAACTCCATAAGCAATATAGAAAAATAAACTCCAAGATAAAGAAAATACTCTCCACTTTTTTGCTTGATTTTTTTCTTCTCTTGCTTTGTTATCAATGCTTGCTGTTATAAGCTCGTGTTCTGTAACCTCTAAAATTTCAGCAAGCCTCGACACCATAGCAATATCGGGACGAGCAACATCCTTTTCCCATTTGCTAATCGCAGACTCCGATAAGAATAAAAATTTTGACAATTCCTTTTGCGTCAAATTCTTTTCTTGTCGCTTTTGTCTTAAAAAAATACCAAAGCTATTTCCCATTTTGTTTCTCCTAATGATTTTGATATATAAATTATAACACAAAACATCATACATTGCACAATTATTAAGCAAATTCCGCACTTGAAACCTTTTCAACTTCCAAAAAAGAGCAAAAACCAGACACAAGGTCTGGATTTTGTTGGTTGGTGATAGCTTAAGACATGCTTTAGCGGAGCTCATGATTAACAGTAATCTCTTCCTAAAACAAGGGGCGAGTGGCGCGTTTCG
>JAFTIV010000177.1 GCA_017456685.1 Clostridia bacterium
ATACCATTTTCCGTCAACATACATTCCAACTGAATGTCTCTCGTCAGGACGACAAGGACCCGCGTTTTCGCAGGGCTTAACCTCGCCTATCTTCTCGCCAACAACCTTTAAGAATTCCTCGGGAGTCATTCCATTCAAATCCTTTAAAAGTCTGTTATAATCCATAATCTTAAGAGTGCTTGCAGGAAAAATAACAGATAAGAAATAATTAAACTCCTCATTACCCGTATAAGAAGGATTTTCTTCTCTGCGCTTAATTCCAACCTTTACAGCAGATGCCGCTCTATGGTGACCATCTGCAATGTAAAGCGCATCAAGGTTCAAAAAGGCATCCTTTATTTTCTCATCAACCCTCTTATCACTTGTGGACCAAACGGTATGTCTAACTCCATCCTCGGCAACGAAATCATACAACGGTGCCTTTTCAGTTTCCTTAGCAATGATTTCGTCAAGAACACTTGAGCTCTTATAAGCCAAGAATATAGGTCCTGTATGAGCTGAGCAAATATCTACGTGCTTAATACGGTCAACCTCTTTATCAGCTCGAGTAAATTCGTGCTTTTTAATTCTGTTTTCCATATAATCATCAATAGAAGCACAGCCAACTATACCAGTTTGAGCTCTACCATCCATTATTTGACGATAAAAATAGTATTTTTCCTCTTTATCGTTGATATAAATGCCGTCGTTTTCAAATTTAACAAGATTTTCTCTTGCCTTCGCATAAACTCTTGCATCATAAATATCAATCGACTTATCAAGGTCTATTTCTGCCTTGTCAATATGCAAAAATGAATAAGGATTATCCTTAACCATTTCTCTTGCCTCATCACTTGACATTACATCATAAGGAAGAGCTGCACATTTATCAGCATACTCAGCGCTTGGTCTTAAAGCGCTAAATGGCTTTACAGTAATCATATCTTAACTCCAAATTAGTAGCAAAGAGCCTTGCAAACGCCCTCAACAGCCATAACAGCCTTAACAACGTCGTCGCTTACCTTCTCATTTGTTTCAATGATAGTATAAGCAACCTCGCCCTTAGAGCCATTTGCCATATTCTCAATATTTACATTAACAGATGCAAAAGCAGCTGTAATTTGAGAAATTGTATTAGGAATGTTCTTGTGCATTACGCATACTCTTGCAAGTGAGTTATGAGCAAGTGAAACATTTGGGAAGTTTACGCTATTCTTGATATTACCATTTGTAAGGTACTCATCAAGCTGTCTTGCAGCCATAACCGCACAATGGTCCTCTGACTCAACAGTTGAAGCACCAAGGTGAGGAATATTTACAATTCCTTCAGCACCAACAGTAGCATCAGTTGGGAAGTCTGTTACATACTTTGCAACCTTCTTGTCGGCAAGTGCCTTCTTAATATCCTCAGCACATACAAGGTCTGCTCTTGCAAGGTTAATAATTCTTACGCCATCCTTCATCATTGCGATGGACTTTTCGTTAATCATATTCTTTGTTTGAGGAGTTGCAGGAACATGAAGCGAAATATAATCACAGGTCTTGAAAATTTCCTCATATGAAGCGGCCTGCTTTATAGTAGGAGCGAGACTCCAAGCAGCTGCTGGAGTGATAAATGGGTCACAACCAACAACAGTCATACCAAGTGCATTAGCTGCATTTGCAACCATACCACCGATAGCTCCAAGGCCGATAACTCCAAGCTTTTTGCCTGCGAGCTCAGTTCCAACATAAGCACCCTTGCCCTTTTCTACCTGCTTTGCGATGTCTGTAGTACCCTCAAGTGTCTTAACCCACTCAATACCACCGATAACATCTCTTGCAGCAAGAACAAGCGCACAAACAGCAAGCTCCTTAACACCATTTGCGTTAGCACCAGGTGTGTTAAATACTACTATTCCCTTTTCTGTGCATTTTTCAACAGGAATATTGTTTACTCCTGCACCGCAACGAGCTATTGCCTTTAAGCTCTCGGGCATTTCCATATCATGAAGTGCAGCAGAACGAACCATTATAGCATCTGGATTTTCAACTGTATCGGACACTTCATATATAGCACGGTCAAAGTTATCAGTACCAACCGTAGCTATTTTGTTCATAAGCTTAATTTTTTTCATCTTTATTCCCTCTTTTATGCTTTAGGATTTTCTTGAGCGAATTTCTTCATAAATTCAACAAGCTTTACAACGCCATCATATGGCATAGCATTGTAAATAGACGCTCTCCTTCCGCCAACTGAACGGTGACCCTTAAGGTTCTTAAGGCCTGCAGCTGCCGCCTCGGATGCAAACTTCTTATCAAGATCAGCATTTCCTGTTACGAAGGTTACATTCATAAGTGAACGGCTTTCCTTTTGAACTGGAGCAATATAATAATCCTGGCTATCAAGATAATCATAAAGAACCTTTGCCTTTTTCTCGTTCATTTCTTTCATCTTTTCAAGTCCGCCAAGGCTGTCAATCCACTCATAAACAAGCTTAGCAATATAAATGCAATAGCAAGGAGGGGTATTATACATAGAACCATTATCAGCCATAATCTTGTAATCAAGCATTGTAGGAATGTCTTCACGAGCATTGCCGATAAGATCCTCTCTTACAATTACAATGGTAAGACCTGCAGGAGCCATATTCTTTTGAGCGCCAGCATAAATCATACCAAACTTAGTTACATCTACAGGCTCACTGATGATGCAAGAAGACATATCTGCAACAAGAGGAATGTCTCCTGTGTCAGGAATATAGTTGAATTTTGTTCCGTAAATTGTGTTGTTAAAGCAGATGTGAACATAATCTGCATCAGGACGGAAGGACTCACGAGTGGTTTGAGGAATAAATGCAAAGTTAGCATCCTTGCTTGTAGCTACACAAGCAACATCTCCGTACTTCTGTGCCTCCTTGAAAGCCTTTCCTGAGAACTGACCAGATACAATATAGTCAGCCTTTTTGTTCTTATTCATAAGGTTGAGAGGTACTGCAGCAAACTGAGTTGAAGCTCCACCTTGAAGGAAAAGAACCTTGTAATTGTCAGGAATGTTCATGATTTTACGAAGAAGCTTTTCTGCATCAGCAATAATTTCCTCGTAAACAGGTGAGCGATGGCTCATCTCCATAACAGACATTCCGCTGTCCTTGTAGCAAAGCATTTCCGCCGCAGCCTTCTCAAGAACCTCAAGAGGAAGCATAGACGGTCCTGCCGAAAAGTTATAAACGCGTTCCATAATTGAAACCTCCATATATTATAAAAATTTTTTACCGAAAATTTGAGCTTTTTAGGACACCTTGATTAAAAGTCAAGGTATCCACATCAAGCTTATTTGAAATATTTTACTGCAGACTTGAACATCTTTATGTCATAATCGCCGTAAACATTCTTATAAAGTCCATTTCCAACACGCTCAGAGTGACCCATTTTACCAATTACTCTACCATCTGGTGAAATAATACCCTCAATCGCAAGGGTTGAGCCATTAGGATTGTAATCAATATCGTAGGTAGCATTTCCGTCAAGATCAACATATTGTGTTGCAATTTGACCATTTGCTATAAGTCTTGCAATAGTCTCATCATTTGCAAGGAACTTACCTTCTCCATGTGAAATAGGAACATTATAAACATCACCAACATTGCAATCTGCAAGCCAAGGAGAATTGTTAGTTGCAATTCTTGTTCTAACTATCTTAGATTGATGGCGAGCAATATTGTTAAATGTAAGTGTTGGGCAAGTTTCGTCGGTATCAATTATTTTGCCAAACGGAACGAGTCCTAATTTAACTAATGCTTGGAATCCGTTACAGATACCACACATAAGTCCGTCACGATTTTCAAGAAGTCTTGTAACCTCTTCCTTTACAGCAGCCCCTCTAAAGAATGCGGTTATAAACTTACCAGAGCCATCAGGCTCATCTCCGCCAGAGAATCCACCAGGAATAAATACAATTTGAGACTTCTTAAGCTTAGAAACAAACTCCTCAGCGCTTCTCTTGATGTCATCAGCGCTAAGATTATTGATAACAAATATTTCAGCCTCTGCACCCGCATCCTCAACGGCCTTTGCAGAATCAAATTCGCAGTTAGTGCCTGGGAATACAGGAATAAGCACCTTTGGTCTTGCAACCTTAATGCTTGAGGTGAATTGCTTATCAGTTGTATAAGAAATTGTTTCAGGCTTGTCGGTGCTTGACTTGATATTGCACGAATAAACGCTCTCAAGCTTGCTTTCATACAAATCATTAAGAGTATTCATACAAATCTTCTTTCCATTATATACAATGGATTTTTCATCTGTTACCTTACCAACAACAATTCCTACGTCAATATCCTCGCTAAGCTCAAGGATAAATGAGCCATAGTTATATCCAAAAATATCGTTCATTGAAAGTGCTGAATCAAACTCAAAGCCATAACCGTTACCGATAGCCATCTTATAAATAGCCTCAGCAACACCACCAATTGTTGGAGTATATGCGCTAAGAACCTTTCCAGCTCTTGCAAGCGATGTCACCTTGTCAAATACAGCCAAAAGTGACTCGGTCTTTGGAAGATTATTTTCATCATATTCAGGCTTCAAAAGAACAACCTTATATCATGCTTTCTTAAATTCAGGAGAAACAACATCGCTTGTCTTACCTGTTGTTACCGCAAAGGAAATAAGTGTTGGTGGAACATCAAGCTTTTCAAACGAGCCGCTCATTGAGTCCTTACCACCTATTGAGCCGATGCCGAGCTCCTTTTGTGCCTTAAACGAGCCAAGAAGCGCAGCAAGAGGCTTACCCCATCTCTTAGGATCTCTCATAGGCTTTTCAAAGTACTCTTGGAATGTAAGATATACATCCTCAAACTTTGCTCCTGTTGCAATAAGCTTAGAAACTGACTCAATTACCGCCAAATAAGCCCCGTGATATGGACTTTTTTCGGTGATAAATGGGTTGTAGCCCCAAGACATAAAAGAGCAATCGTTTGTATGCTCCTTTTCAACAGAAATCTTTTGCACCATAGCCTGAATAGGTGTCCTTTGATACTTTCCACCAAAAGGCATAAGAACTGTTCCAGCACCGATAGTACTGTCAAAACGCTCACTAAGTCCTCTCTTTGAGCAAACATTAAGGTCTGCAACAAGAGCCTTTATACCAGACTCAAAGTCTGTAGGAACTTTCTTTTCGTAGCCTTCAACCTTGGCAGGAGCAATATCAATATGCTTCTCCGCACCATTTGAATTGAGGAATTCACGACTAATATCAACAATAGCCTTACCATTGTGGAACATTCTAAGTCTTGGCTCCGCCTTTACCGTTGCAACAACCGTTGCCTCAAGGTTTTCGTCATGAGCGAGCTTAAGGAAGCCTTCGACATCCTTCGCCTCAACTACAACAGCCATTCTCTCTTGGGATTCGCTTATTGCAAGCTCGGTTCCATCAAGACCGTCGTATTTCTTAGGAACAGCATTTAGATTGATTTCAAGACCATCAGCAAGCTCGCCAATCGCTACAGAAACACCTCCCGCTCCAAAGTCATTACAACGCTTAATCATTCTGCATGCGTCATAATTTCTAAAGAGCCTTTGAAGCTTTCTCTCCTCTGGCGCATTACCCTCTTGCACCTCAGCTCCACAAAGCTCAAGGGATTTAACGGTATGCGATTTAGAAGAGCCTGTTGCTCCGCCACAGCCATCGCGTCCTGTCCTTCCACCAAGGAGAATTACAACATCTCCATCCTCAGGTCTTTCTCTGCTACCATTTCTTTGAGGTGCCGCTGCAATTACGGCTCCAACCTCAAGATGCTTTGCGGCATAGCCATCATGATAAATCTCATCAACAATTCCAGTTGCAAGTCCTATTTGGTTACCATATGATGAATAACCCGCTGCCGCTGTTGTAACAATCTTTCTTTGAGGAAGCTTACCCTCAATTGTGTGCTCAACAGGACGAAGGGGATCAGCAGCACCAGTAAGACGCATTGCACCATATACATACGAACGACCTGAAAGCGGGTCTCTTATAGCTCCACCGATACAAGTCGCAGCTCCTCCAAATGGCTCTATTTCAGTTGGATGGTTATGAGTTTCATTTTTGAAGAGCAAAAGCCAAGGCTCGGTTTTTCCATCAACCTCAACATCAATTTTAACAGTACAAGCGTTGATCTCTTCACTTTCGTCGAGCTTTTCAAGCTTTCCTTCCTTTTTGAGGTATCTAACAGCAAGAGTTGCAATATCCATAAGATTTATTGGTTTTGTTCTGCCAAGATACTCTCTTGTTTTGAGATAATCCTCATATGTTTCTTGAAGTAGCTTATCTTCAAACTTAACACTATCAATAGTTGTAAGGAAGGTTGTATGACGACAGTGGTCAGACCAGTATGTATCTATCATCCTTATTTCAGTTACAGTAGGATTTCTTCCCTCTGCCTTAAAATAATCCTGACAGAACTTAATATCATCATTATCCATTGCAAGAGCATAAGCCTTCACGAAATCAGCAAGGCCGTCCTTATCAAGGTCGCAGAAGCCATCTATTGTTTTTACATCTGCAGGAATTTCATACTCTGCTTTTAGAGTTTCCTTTTCTGCAAGCAAAGCTTCTCTTGCCTCAACAGGATTGATAACATGCTTTTTAATTCTTGCAATATCATTTTCAGTGAGCTTTCCATAAAGCATATATACCTTCGCACTTTGTACGCTTGGCTTATCTGCTTGAGAAATCAACTGAATGCATTGAGCTGCCGAATCAGCTCTTTGGTCAAACTGACCAGGAAGATACTCTGTTGCAAAAACTACAGAGCCATCATTTTCAATGCTTGTAAATGCATTATCAAGCTGTGGCTCCGAAAACACAGTCTTTACAGCATACTCGAAAAGCTCCTTGGTTATATTTTCAACATCATATCTGTTAATGAGTCTTACCCTTTCGATAGAGGTAATTCCCAAAAAGGTTTTTATTTCGGAGCAAAGCGCATTTGCCTCGTTTTCAAGACCCTTTTTCTTTTCTACATATATGCGATAAACCATTATCTATCCTCCGTTGCTTTTAGCGCTCTTTGTCCTATATCATTTCTATAAAACGCATTATCAAATTTGATTGCCTTAACCTTAGCATAGGAAGCATCAATTGCATCCTTAAGAGCTCCGGCAACAGCAGTAACACCAAGCACACGGCCTCCAGCGCTAAGAAGCTTTCCATCATTCTTTTTAGCTCCAGCAACATAAACGCTATCAGCAATTTCGTTTGGAATTACTATTTCAAATCCATTTTCGTACTTTTCGGGATATCCCTTAGATGCCATAATTACACAGCAAGCACTCTTTTTAGAGAATTTAACCTCACAATCAACCAAGGTTCCGTTTGTAACACTCTGCATAATTTCAAAAAGGTCGCTCTCAAGAAGTGGCAAAACAACCTGTGTTTCTGGGTCTCCAAATCTACAGTTATACTCTATAACCTTAGGGCCATTTGGTGTAAGCATAAGACCAAAATACAAGCATCCCTTAAACTGTCTGCCCTCTTTATTCATCGCATCTATTGTTGGCAAGAATATTTTTTCCATACACTCGCTTGCAATATCATCTGTATAGTATGGATTTGGAGCAATCGTTCCCATTCCACCAGTATTAAGACCTTTGTCAAAATCGAGGGCTCTCTTGTGGTCCATTGAGGATATCATCGGCTTCACGGTTTTTCCATCCGTAAACGCAAGGACAGAAACCTCGGGACCTGTTAAAAACTCTTCAATAACGATGTTATTACCGCTATCTCCAAATTTTTTGTCCTCCATAATGGATTTTACGGCATCAACTGCCTCTTTTTTGGTAAATGCAATTACAACACCCTTTCCAAGAGCCAAGCCGTCTGCCTTTATAACTGTTGGAATAGGCGCATTCTCAAGAAATTTAAGTGCATCCTCAGCATTTGAAAAAACATCATATCCCGCTGTTGGAATACCATATTTTTTCATAAGGTTTTTAGAAAAGACCTTGCTTCCCTCAATAATTGCAGCAGCCTTTGTCGGACCAAAGCAAGGAACACCGATTTCATTAAGTGCATCTACACAACCAAGCACTAAAGGATCATCCGGAGCCACAACTGCATAATCAATCTTGTTATTTTTAGCGAAATCAACTATTCCAGCTATGTCCTTAGCTCCAATATTTACGCAAATTGCGTCGGCTGAAATTCCACCATTTCCAGGAAGGGCATAAATTTCAGTTATTTTTTTGCTTTCTTTAAGCTTTTTGATGATGGCATGCTCACGACCGCCACCACCTACTACCATTATTCTCATATTCACCTCATCAATGGTGGAACAATCTCATCTTGGTGAATGACATTACAATTCCGTATTTGTTGCAACACTCAATTACAAGGTCATCTCTAATAGAACCACCTGGCTCAGCTATGTATGATACTCCGCTCTTTCTTGCTCTTTCTATATTGTCGCTAAATGGGAAGAATGCATCAGATCCTACGCTAACACCTGTGATGGTATCAAGATATTCTCTTGCTTCCTCAGCGGTAAGAGGCTCTGGCTGGCGAGTAAAGTACTTCTGCCATACTCCATCAGCACATACATCCTCTTCGTTTTTGTTTATGTAACCATCAATTACATTGTCTCTGTCGGGTCTTGCAATATCAGCGCGGAAAGGAAGGTTTAAAACCTTGTCGTGCTGACGAAGATGCCAAGTATCAGCCTTTGTTCCTGCAAGACGTGTACAGTGAATTCTTGACTGTTGTCCAGCGCCAACACCAATAGCTTGACCATTATAAGCGTAGCAAACTGAGTTGGATTGTGTATATTTAAGTGTAATAAGAGCAATTATAAGGTCCGTTACCGCTTCCTTAGGAAGATTCTTGTTTTCTGTAACGATGTCACTCAAAAGCTCCTCATTAATTTCAAAATTGTTTCTACCCTGCTCAAATGTAATTCCATATACCTGCTTACGCTCAATTGGATCAGGTGTGAAATTAGGGTCAATTTTTACAATGTTGTAATTACCCTTTCTCTTTGACTTGAGTATTTCAAGCGCCTCATCGGTATAACCAGGAGCGATAACTCCGTCGGAAATTTCTCTCTTTATAAGCAATGCAGTTGTAGCATCACAAACATCGGAAAGTGCAATCCAATCGCCAAAGGAAGACATTCTGTCAGTTCCTCTCGCTCTTGCATAAGCGCAAGCCAAGGGAGAATCATCAAGTCCCTCAATCTCCTCAACAAAGCAAGCCTTCTTTAGCTTTTCGGGAAGCTTAATTCCAACAGCTGCAGATGTAGGGCTTACGTGTTTGAATGAGGTAGCGCAAGGAAGACCTGTAGCCTCCTTAAGCTCCTTTACAAGCTGCCAAGAGTTAAAGGCATCAAGGAAGTTAATATATCCAGGACGACCACAAAGAATTTCTATAGGAAGCTCTGTCCCATCGTGCATATAAATCTTTGAAGGCTTTTGATTAGGGTTACAGCCATATTTAAGTTCGAATTCTTTCATTTTACACCTCTTAGTTGTTTTTATTTACAATTCTTGTTTCTGTTTCACCATTTGCGATATCTATATATCTAACGAAGAGCGAAACCTTGTTATCTTCATTAAGATTTGTCCAAATAAGGTCAGTAAGAGCATCAATATCCACATCGGGTAGCTCAAGAGTTTTAGGCTCGCCCTCAAACGAAGGAAGAGGGTTTCCGTCTCCATTGTATGTATGAATAAATTTTGCTCTACCTGCTATAGGATTTGAGTATGCATATGTGAATCTTTCACAAGAAGAATCATCGCCCTCAGCGCTCTTAAGAATTGACATAGCATAATTCATATCACCATTTTCACGATGAATAATTCCAGAAATTCTTGGTGTAAAATTAGGCTTATCATCTTCAAACTCTCTTGTTCTAAGAGCTTGTTCAAAGGTCATTTGCTTGTCCATAAGCTCATAAATAGTATCAGTTTGGTCACCATTTGTAACAATCGTCTTGTTTCCAAGAACTCTTACAGGGTAATAAATGATAAGGTGTGGATCCACCATTTTAGACTCGTCAAAAGCCTTTGTACGCATTGCATCGCCCTCGGGGACGAACACTCTGTTGCGACTATTGACGCTTCTTCCCATAATAAAATAAGCAGTTACAGCTTTTTTGCCATCAGCGCTTTTTCCTATTATTATGCCTCTTCCATGGTAAGCCAAGGAATTAAGCTCATTTGCGATAGTTGATACCTTCATTTTTATTCTCCTTTAATATAAACCTTATTATTTTCTATAGTTATTTTGCCTTCGCAGAAAAGTCTAACTGCTTTGGGAAGTATTTTCCACTCTGCCTCCTCCATAATACGTTTTTGAAGCAACTCTGGAGTATCATCCTGCTTAACCTCAACCGCCTTTTGAAGAATTATCGGTCCCGCATCACACTCTGGTGTCACTATATGAACTGTCGCACCAGAAACCTTAACTCCCTTTTCAAGCGCCGCCTCATGTACTCGAAGGCCATAATAGCCCTTACCACAGAAGGAAGGAATTAATGCAGGGTGAACGTTCAATATTTTGTTAGGAAATCTCTCATAAACCTGCTCGTCAATTATTGTAAGGAATCCAGCAAGAACAACAAGGTCAATCCCCTCGTTTTCCATTGCATCGGCAAGCGCCTTGGAGTAATCAGCAATAGTTTCATAATCCTTGCGAGAAAGCACCATTGATTTTATAAAGTTATTTTTTGCTCTTTCCAAAGCATAAACACCAGGCTTTGAAGCGATAACCAGAGAAATTTTACCATTTCCAAGCTCGCCTCTTTTTTCAGCATCTATAAGAGCCTGAAGATTTGTGCCACCGCCCGATACAAGAACTGCGATTTTAGAGCTTAGCATAGTACTACTCCGTCCTCGGATTTAATAATTTCACCGATTATATATGCATCCTCACCATTAGCCTTGAGAATTTCAAGCGCCTTGTCTGCTTCCTCTTTAGAAACAAGAACGCTCATTCCAACGCCCATATTATATGTATTAAACATATCTCTTTCAGGAATGTTTCCTGCTTTTTGAATAAGTTCAAAAATAGGAAGCACCTTAACTGCGGATTTATTAATCTTAGCAGTAAGCCCCTTTGGAATAGATCTTGGAATGTTTTCGTAGAATCCGCCACCTGTAATGTGAGAAATTCCCTTAACATTAACCTTTTCGATCAACGCAAGTATAGACTTTACATAAATCCTTGTAGGAGTTAGAAGCGTTTCAGCAATCGAAGCTCCTCCAAGAGCCTCGCAAGGAACATAAAGTGAGTCGGGATTATTATCAATATCAAAAACCTTACGAACAAGTGAAAATCCATTTGAGTGAACTCCGCTTGACGCAAGCGCAATAACAACATCACCAGCAGCCATCTTTGTATTGTCGAGAATCTTTTTCTTATCAACGATACCAACCGCAAATCCAGCAAGGTCATATTCATC
>JAFTIV010000178.1 GCA_017456685.1 Clostridia bacterium
AAAAATAGAAATTTAAATTATAATAAGTGTATCAAATGATACACATTTTAAAAGGATTTAATATGTATAGCATAACTGAAGTTTTAAAGAACATTTTTTTGTTCAATGGCATATCAAAAAAGGATATTTCACATCTATGTACCTTCTCTGGCTGTGAAATAGTTAATTACGAGCGTAATGAGCTTATGCTAAGTGCCAATACGGACAAAAAAATAGGTATTCTTCTCGAAGGAAAGGCAACTATAATATCAGGAGACGATGGCGTAATCATAAAAAAGCTTATCTCTAACGATATTTATGGCGTCGCAATCCTATTTGATGAGCCAAAATATTTAACAAAGGTCATCGCAAGCTCGAAATGTACTGTTTTAACTTTAAATCGAGACTTTGTTCAAAAATGTATTGAATACAATAGCAAAATCGCTCTTAACTATATTGAATATCTTGCTAAAAAAATAAGCTTTTTGAACTCAAAAATAAGCTCATATACAGCTAAAACCGCCGAAAACAAGCTTTATTCATATCTTCTCCAGTTACCACGAGAGGGTAACAAGGTTGTATTAAAAACTGACTTTTCAGGCATTGCTAAGATGCTCGGCATAGGACGTGCTTCTCTATATCGAGCCTTCGAGAAGCTTGAAAATGACGATTTAATAATAAAAAATAATAAGGAAATCACATTGAAAGAGGTTTAAAAATGAAAAAAATTCTATCACTCACATTTGCAATCTTGATGATTGCTCTATCAGTATTTTCATTTGCTTCATGCAAAAAAACAGCAGAAACAGTTAGGGTTTCCGTTCTAAACGGAACAACTGGCTTCGGTATGGCATATCTTATGGAGGATGATGCTAACGGAAAAACCGAAAATGACTATGAATTCGCGGTAGAAACCGATGCAAGCATTATAACAGCAGGTCTTATAAACGGAACAATTGACATCGCTGCTCTTCCTACAAATGCAGCTGCAAGCGTTTATAACGCAACCGAGGGCGGTGTTCAAATTATGGCTATCAACACCCTTGGTGTTTTAAATATCATGCAAAGTGGAGATGGCGAAAGAATAGATGACATCAAGGATCTTGAGGGAAAAACAATTTATTGCCCTGCTCAAAATCCTCAGCAAATCCTCAATTATATCTTAAAGCAAAACAATGTTAACGCAACAGTTTTGACTCCATTTAAGGCTCCTGTTGAGCTTGTAACAGCCTTTATGACACAAAAGACCGCTAATGAATCTGGCGCTCAGGTTGCAATCGACATTGATATTGCAGTAATTCCTCAGCCTATGGCTACTCAGGTGCTCAACAAAAAAGCAAGCGCTGGCTATACCCTTTCTCTCGACTTGACCGAGGAATGGAATAAGGTGTCCGACAAGGACCTTGTTCAAGGCTGTGTTGTAGTAAACAAGGAATTTGCTGAAAAATATCCCCATAGCGTTAAGGCATTTTTGAATGAATATGAGGCTTCAATTAAAGCAACCAACGAAAACCCTACCAAGGCCGGTGAATATATCGTTAAATATGAAATCGCAAATGATGCTGCCCTTGCAGCTCAAGCAATCCCAAGCTGTAATATAGTTTATTATGCCGGAGATGAAATGAAGGCAATGATGGAAAACTTCCTTAATGCTCTTGGTATAAAATTAAAGGAAGGCGACTTCTACTATTGATGGAAGCCTTTAAAAAAATATCCTTAAGATGCTTAAAGCTCCTGCTTATAGCACTATTTTGGATTTTGGTATGGGCAATCTGCGCCAAGATAATGAACCTTCCTATATTATTTCCAAGCCCTGTTAATGTACTAAAAAGATTTTTTGAACTATTAGGTACAAAGGAATTTTATTTAATAACTGGCTCCTCTCTATATCGAGTTTTTAGCGGAATAATTATAGGAATTCTAATAGGCTCTATTCTCGCGGTGCTATGCTCTATTTCCAAGCTTGTTTACGATATATTCTATCCTGTTATCACAGTAATCAAATCAACTCCTATTGCCTCATTTGTGCTTTTAATTTGGTTGTTTATGGGTGACCAAATCACGCCTATAATAATTACAGTTATTATGGTTTTACCAATCGTATGGGCTAATATTTATAAAGGAATTGAAAGCATAGACAAAAATCTTATTGAGGTATGTAGAGCATATAAAATTCCCATTAAAAAGCGCATTTCTGCCTTCTATGTCCCATCAATTATGCCGTTTTTCGTATCTTCTCTTCTCTCTGGCATCGGGCTCGCATGGAAGGCAGGGGTGGCTGCCGAGGTGCTATGCTCCACCAAACGCTCTATGGGTGAGGAAATTTGGAATGCAAAATACGATATTGAGCGTGCTGTTGACCTATACGCTTGGACCGTAGCTGTTATTCTTATAAGCCTTGTTTTTGAGCTTGTATTTTCCAAGCTTATAAAAAAGCTGCTTAATAAATACATTAAATCTACAGGAGGCTCAAATGAAAATTGAAATCATAAAAAAGGCCTTTGCAGATAAGATAGTGTTTGATAACCTTTCCTTGGAAATTCCCGATGGGAAAATAACTTTTATTATGGGAAAAAGCGGATGTGGCAAAACAACTCTTTTGAAAATGATTGCAGGACTTGATAAGGATTTTATAGGACAAATTGAAAAAAATAGCGAGCATATAAGCTGTGTTTTCCAAGAGCCAAGGCTTTTTCCTGCCATTTCTGTAAAGCAAAATATCGAGCTTGTACAAAAAGGCACAAATATAGATATTTGCGAAATTCTTAAGCTTGTTGAGCTTGAAAATGACGCTAACGAATATCCAAATAACCTTTCAGGCGGAATGAAAATGCGTGCTTCTCTTGCTCGCGCTCTATATCATAATGGAGATATTTTCTTGATGGATGAGCCGTTTTCGGCAATTGACGAAAATATGAAATCCCGTTTGATTCCAAGGGTTTTACACTTACTTAAGGGCAAAACAGTAATTATTGTTTCACACGACCTTGAGGATGCACAAGCGTATGCAGAAAATATAATAAATCTAAACTAAAAAATGGCAGAGTGATTCTCTGCCATTTTTATTTTAAATTTTCTATAGCCATTTCGATTGCCCAACTCTGCATTTTTGAATGCATATTCTCTACTGCATATTCAAAATCAAGCCAGACAAGCTGGTGATCGCTCTCTAAAGCATCTCGTTGCTTTTCTAAAAGCTCGCCTAAATAATAAGTCTGTATAGGATGAAAATAGCCAATAGTAGGGTGATTTGCATATGCCTCAGCAGTACAAATCATTTTATCTATTCTAACATCGTAGCCAATCTCCTCGAGACATTCTCTTTTTATACAAGCCTCATAGCTCTCATCCGGGTCTATACCGCCACCCAACAAAAAATATCCCTTGGGAGTTTTTGCAACGGCAATCCTTCCGTCATTTATAGGAATAATATATGCGCCTTGTCTATCAAAGTACTCAGCACCTTCCTTTTGACCAAATATTTTGTGCATAACACCCTCCAAGCACACCTTTGATTTTTACCGATAAAACGAGTGCCGAATAAATTCAGCACTCGCCCAATTAGTTATCTTATCGACCTTGAAGGTGGCAATAGCATCATCACTAATTCCTTTATCGCCTCGGTAATTTCACCAAGTGCGGCGAATTTATCTTCCGGTGGCAAATCAGAATTATTAATTTTGGAAGAAATTTCAGAAAAAGCATTCTTAATCAAGTCAGCTTTTCTTTCATCTTCAGTTTTTCTTACATCATCATACATTTTTATGTAAAATTCAAGCATAATTTTCAAGTTATGCTCTCGCTGAGAAAAAACATTGCATACCTCTGAAACCTGTTCGTTTCCTGTTTCACTCTCTGTGGAGTAAACGCTATCTATTACATCACCCAATCTATGCAAAGAATTTGCACTATTTTCGGTGATTTGCTCTTGCAATCCCACAATTTGGTCGAAAATTTCTCTTTCGGTTAATTTATTTTCCATTTTATTATCCTCCAAATATTCCTTTGGCGGACACGCAAGGCATATAGTATTTTCATTTATGAAGCGTGCCCTGCCACTTTTAACAAGACCTTTTGCCCTTTTTAAATAGGTAGCCTCATATTCATTTCCTTGCTCGTCAACAACAATAATGTTTTTTTCGATGGGTGTCGCCCCCTTGTCTTGAGTAGCATATTATGAATTTTCGTTTTTTATTATGGGTTTCTTCCCCTATTCACAATATTATTTTAACATAATTCTTTTGCTATGTCAACAAAAAAACTCTTACTCGAGGTAAGAGTTTTTATATTATCAGCTATGAGCAACCACAGCCACCCTTTGGCGGTGCATCGTGCTTATAAGAGCACGGAGCGCCGTGTGGGAAAGTGTTCATTGATGGGGGTGAAAACTCATTTACTGGAAAGGAAATCGCTTTAAAAAGTGTGCAAGGATCGTTTTCTGGCGCACTTATACACTCTTTTTCAGGGATATTGTACTCTGTAGCGTTGATGAGAAGCTGTGCAGGACGCTCAATTCTTACAACAGAGAAAAATCCAAGAGAAACTACAAGTGATTTTTCATCTCTATCGCAAAGATTGCCCTTTACTGAGCAACGAACATTGTCTGGGATATCATCAATACAACAACAGCAGCAACAAGGAAATACTCGTGGCTCAACTACTCTTGTGTCGAGAATTACAGGATCAACAGTTTCAAAAACTGCAATTGGCAAATTCGATGATGTTGGCGCTTGGCAAGGAAGCTCCGCACAGAAGCCACTCTTTCCTACCTCGCTCTTGAAAACAGTTACATTGCCCTCGCTTCCAAAAAGAATTACCTTCTTTTCAACAACTGCAATGCCATCAAATTCTTGAATATTTCCAGGGCTTATGCACGCTTCAAAGGTAATTTTGGTATATATCTTTATATTCAATTGATAAAAGCCTCTGTTAAAGGGGACATCATTGACATCTATATACGCACACACTACCTTAGCGCACTTAGAACGAATTGTACAGGTACGGTCTATAATTTCCTCACCAAAATCAGTAAGAAACACCTTAACATTCTCAAAGCAGTCCTTATCTCTGCACGAATCGAGCACCCTATAGGTGTCTATACAGATGCATTCCTTGGAATGAGGTGGCTGACACATTCTGTTATCAGGCATAAGATTAACCTCCTATATTTATTGAAGACACATACACTCGCCTTCTGTAATATCTTATGCATGATTACAAAATTTGACATTTTTATAAAAAATAATCCCCTTGGATTTCTCCAAGAGGATAATTTTCATCATTAGATATACTTCTTAATAGTATCAGTTGCATTTTCAGCAGGCATTGAAAGTGTCATAACAAGATTTACACCAAGCTTTGAAACAAGATTGTCTGCCTCTATCAAGAATTGCTCAAATGCAGGCAAATCTCTCTTACAAATTCTAAAGGTAGCATCAATAAACATATCTGTAATGTCGTGATTACTTGCCAAAAGACCTGCTAAGAATCCATAAAGCGCCTCTGCATCCTCTACCATATATTCATCGGAGTTGATAAGTCTACATTTATGGCTGACCTGCAACCTAAGATTATCACCCTTCTCTATACAAACAACTGAACCCTTCGAACAATCAAGAGCAGAATTTATCATTTCGATAAGAACCTTTGTCTTGCCTGTTCCTTTTACACCAATAATAATTTTCGTCATATTCATTTCCTCCCGAATATTATTTCTGTAACTAAATTATACATTAAATGCGTAAAAAAATCAATACTTTTTGTGAAAAATGTATAAAAAATACAATGTTTTTGCGGATTTTTAATCAATTTTAAATTAAAAACAAAAATGGTCGATAAAAATCGGCCATTTTTATACTTTTTTAGTCAATTCTCGCCTTAAGAGCTGCTCTTAGCTCCTCGTAGCCTTCCTTACCAAGCAAAGCGAACATATTCTTCTTGTAGCTCTCTACACCAGGCTGGTTAAATGGATTTACACCAAGAACATAGCCTGAAATAGCACAAGCATACTCAAAGAAATAAATAAGGTTTCCAAGAGTGTATGCACTTCTATCCTCAACATCAAGAACGATATTTGCAACATATCCATCATAGTGGGCAAATAATGTTCCAAGCATAGCCTGCTTGTTAACAAACTCAAGCTCCTCGCCAGAAAGGAAATTAAGCTTATCAATGTTGTTGGGGTCATTAGGAATTATAACTGTATCATTTGATTTTTTAATATTAAGAACAGTCTCGAAAAGCATTCTCGAGCCCTCTTGAACAAATTGTCCAAGTGAGTGAAGGTCTGTCGAGAAGATAAGCGATGATGGATAAATTCCCTTTCCATCCTTGCCCTCGCTTTCTCCAAAGAGCTGCTTCCACCATTCACAAAGCATTTGAACAGCTGGTTCGTATGCTACCAAAACCTCGGTGGTCTTACCAAGTCTATAAAGAATGTTTCTAATAGCTACATACTTAAGAGCATCGTTGTTTTCGATATC